>NZ_JAYWYX010000007.1:0-135574 GCF_048147925.1 Acinetobacter sp. 226
ACCAATACTAATTGCTCGTGAGGCTTGACTATACAACACCCAAACAGTTGTTGTATAACGCTCAATTGATTCGAAATCAAACGATCAAACTTGATTTAGTTGAAAAGCTAGATAAAATGGACAACCTAATTTAACTCAAGTATCTCTGTTAATAACTCATTTGACCAAGCCTTGGCATCTAAATAAGACCAAACGCAAAGTCATAAACAGTTGTGCTGGCGACCATAGCAAGAGTGAACCACCTGATCCCTTCCCGAACTCAGAAGTGAAACCTCTTAGCGCTGATGGTAGTGTGGGATTACCCATGTGAGAGTAAGTCATCGCCAGCTCATTATTCGAAACACCCCCGGTCTAAAGGCCGGGGGTGTTTTTTTATGTGGGAATTTAGTCGAAAGCTTATAAATATTATTTTTCACATAAAACCACAGCAGAAAATCCGCAGGGTAGGCGTATACTGGAACAGGTTTCTGGAGCGGATATGTCCTCAAATTTATCTTCAAGCCATATTGAATATGGGTCCTCTGCCTTTAAAGCGGTTTTGTTTTCCTTGTTTCTGGCTGGATTTGCAATTTTTTCTTCATTGTATTGTGTTCAGCCGATGATGCCGATTCTGGCAGACTATTTTCATATCTCTCCTACGCAAAGCAGTTTTCCACTTTCATTTTCTACCATTGCATTAGCTGTTGGTCTTATTTTTACTGGACTAATCTCGGACCGTTTTGGCCGCAAGCCGATTATGGTCTGGTCTTTATTTTCAGTTTCAGTATTGTTGTTACTGAGTGCTGTATTGCCAGTTTGGTCAGTATTTCTGGCTACCCGAATATTAATTGGTTTAACCGTGAGTGGCGTGGCCGCAGTGGCGATGACCTATATTGGGGAAGAGGTGGCCGCGAAAGATATCGGTTTGGCCATGGGACTCTATATTTCTGGAACTGCGATTGGTGGTATGAGTGGCCGTTTGATTGCTGGGGTATTGGTAGACTTTATTTCCTGGCAGTCAGCGACTTTAATTATAGGACTAATTAACCTCTGTATTGCGATAACCTTCTATTTTTTGTTGCCTAAATCTAGGAATTTTCAAGCTTATCCTATTAAATTGAGCCGTTTCCTTACCGCATTTCAGCATAATCTGAGTGATCCCAAACTGCGAATCTTGTTCTTGCAAGGTTTCATCCTGATGGGCTGTTTTGTTTCAGTCTTTAATTATCTCAGCTATCGCCTGATTCAGTCACCTTTTGAGCTGTCGCATGTCTGGATTGGCGTGATTTCTATTACCTATCTGGCAGGAATTTATAGTTCGCCTCGTGCGGCGGCATGGAGCCAGAAATTTGGACGTTTCCAGGTATTGGTGGCCATGCTTGCCAGCATGCTGCTAGGATTAGTGTTGATGCTAGTCAACAGCTTGGTGCTTGTTTTTATTGGTCTGCTCATTTTTACCTTTGCATTTTTTGCTGCACATTCCACGGCCAGCAGTTGGGTATCTGTGCAATCTTTACAGTATCGTGCTGTAGGATCGTCACTCTATTTATTCTGCTACTATCTTGGGTCCAGTGTACTCGGCAGTTCGAGTGGTCTGATCTGGGAAAAGGCGGGATGGTTCGGCCTCAGTGTGTTCATCGGCATTATTTTGGTAATTGGTTTATTTGTAGCTCAACAGTTAAAACCTAAAATAAGCAAGCTAGAAATAAAATGAGTATATATTCCTGATTAAGGTCCTAAAGTCTATATTGTATAAATTATAATCAAGCAACCTCGGCCGAATTCATGCTAAAATGCTCGGCTTTCATCTTTGATCTATTTTTTGATCTTCCATCTGCCAGCCGAGAATTGCTAGCCATGTCTACTGCTTATACCATGCAGACAGCGCCTACAGCGTTGTTTGATTACGACAAATATTGGGCGTCGTGTTTTGAACCTGCGCCATTTTTGCCGATGTCACGCGAGGAGATGGATCAACTCGGCTGGGACAGTTGTGATTTTATTTTAGTCTGTGGCGATGCCTATATCGATCATCCTTCATTCTGTTCAGGCATTATTGGCCGTACCCTAGAAGCACAAGGCTTCCGTGTGGGGATTATTGCACAGCCAGACTGGACCAATGTTGAAGCCTTCCGTGTATTGGGAAAACCCAATATTGCATGGGGTGTAACTGCGGGCAACATGGACTCGATGATCAACCGTTATACGGCAGATCGCAAAATCCGTTCCGACGATGCCTATTCACCAGACAACCAGCCAAATAAACGTCCTGATCGTGCAGCAACTGTATACTGCCAACGTGTCCGTGAAGCCTATCCAGATGTGCCTGTCCTGTTAGGTGGTATTGAAGCTTCACTGCGTCGTATTGCACATTATGACTATTGGTCAGACAAAGTGCGTCGTTCAGTATTGATGGATTCTAAAGCTGATCTGTTGATGTACGGTAATGGTGAGCGTTCTATTACTGAAATCATGCATCGCTTGGCGCGTGGTGAAAAAATCCAAGATATTACCGATGTTCGTGGTACAGCGTTTATTGTCAATAAACACAACCGCCCATCGAAAGCCAAATTTGTTGAAATCGCATCGAATGATGTCGATACCATTGGTCGTGTCGAACCAATTATTAACCCTTACGTCATGACTGAAGATATTGAAGGTTGTGAAATTGAGCAGGGGAAGGACTCGAGTCAGTATCAGGGTTTCCAAAAAGAACATGTCGCTAATCCAATTGTCCGTGAAGGCGACAATTTGGACGAAAATACGCAAATCGTTCAGCTACAACCGGCATCTAAAGCAATTAAACATAAACTACCACCGCGTGAATTGGCGGTGATTCGTTTGCCTGCTTTTGAAGAAGTGTCAAATGATCCAGTTTTATATGCACATGCTAACCGTATTCTGCATCTTGAAACCAACCCAGGTAACGCCCGTGCATTAGTACAAAAGCATGGTGAGCGTGACGTATGGTTAAATCCACCGCCAATTCCATTGACCACTGAAGAAATGGATTATGTGTTTGATCTGCCTTATGCACGTCTGCCACATCCTTCTTACGGTAATGCACGTTTCCCAGCTTTTGACATGATTAAGTTCTCGGTGAACATCATGCGTGGTTGTTTCGGTGGTTGTACTTTCTGCTCGATCACAGAGCATGAAGGCCGTATTATTCAGAACCGTTCTGAAGAATCAATTTTGCGTGAAGTAGAAAAGATTCGTGATACAGCGCCGGGCTTCACAGGCATTATTTCAGACTTAGGTGGTCCAACAGCCAACATGTATCGTTTGGCATGTAAAGATCCTGAAATTGAAAAGAACTGTCGTAAACCATCGTGTGTATTCCCCGGTGTATGTCAGAATCTGCATACTGATCATGCACCGTTGACACAGCTTTACCGTAAAGCGCGTAACTTACCGGGTATTAAAAAGATTCTGATTGGTTCAGGTTTACGTTATGACCTTGCGGTTTTGAACCCTGAATATGTGAAAGAGTTGGTGACGCATCACGTCGGTGGTTACCTTAAGATTGCGCCTGAGCATACCGAAAAAGGTCCGCTCAATAAAATGATGAAGCCGGGCATTGGAACTTATGACCGATTCAAGCAAATGTTTGATCGTTATAGTAAGGAAGCAGGCAAGGAACAATACTTGATTCCTTATTTCATCGCGGCGCATCCGGGTACCACCGATTACGACATGATGAACCTCGCCATTTGGTTGAAGAAGAATGGTTTCCGTGCCGACCAAGTACAGACCTTCTATCCATCACCAATGGCAACTGCAACCACCATGTATTACACTGGTAAAAACCCGCTGGCGAAAGTGGCGCGTTATACGGAAAATGTCGACATTGTGAAAGGTGAGAAGCGTCGTCGTCTGCATAAAGCTTTCTTGCGTTATCATGATTCAAACAACTGGCCTTTACTGCGTGAAGCCCTGAAAGAAATGGGTCGTCAGGATTTAATTGGTAACTCGAAACAGCATTTGATTCCGACTTATCAGCCTGCAGGCAGCACAGACGGTCAGTATCAATCGGCACGTAAGAAAAATTCGACGGTTGCTGGTGATTCGCAAAAACGTACCGGCGAGCAGGGGAACCGTAGCAAGGCTGCACAAGCTCAGTCCCGTCCTTCAAATACCAAGAAGCGTCCTGAGCGTGGTCAAATTCTGACCCAGCACACGGGTTTACCACCACGTGAAACGGGCGATACCAAAAAACCCTTTGGTGGGCAAAAGCCTAAAGCGAAGTCCAAATCACGTGCATAATTAAGTTAATAAAAAGACACTTCGGTGTCTTTTTTTAGCGCTGAGGTAAAGTAACGTAGCTAAGGACTATGATTAAAAAATGTAAAGGGAAGTATTATTTGCATTATGTATTGCTAAAAAGTGGTATAAAAATAACAGTTTGTCGGAATTGTCCTACAGTTAAGCAGATTTGTATTGCGATCAATTCTATGGATGTTTTAGAGTGCGTTATCAGTACTTTAAATCCACTTTCATTGGCATTCAAAAAGATGTCATTTTAGGTAACACAAAATCGAGTTTTGATACCGGTTGTATGGGTATTTAAGCAGATTGGTTGTTAGCTCTATTTAAAATAAAGCGTGGGTTTATACTGCACAACAATAAAACAAAAATGACTATAAGAATGCAAGGATTTAGGCATGACCACCTATATTATGATTGGGAGTTTCCTGCTCTTCTGTGTCGTGCTCATGGCATGGAAAAAGCTAGGAAATAATTCCAAACCACAAGACAGCGCGTTGAAGCAGCGTGCAATTTTCAATCTGAATGAGCAATTGACCTTCACTCGCCTGAGAGAAGTTTTACCAGAATGCATCATCCTGGCTCATGTTTCCTATGATGCCTTAATGACCACCAAATTTAACCGGACTCGACACAAGTACCGTAACCTGACTGCCGATTTTGTAATTCTGGATCAGCAATATCAGATTCTGGCAGTTGTAGCGGTAGATGACCCTTTAATCCTTAAGCGTCCACAACAGACAGGGTTCCAGGATGCATTACTGACCATGGCTGGTTATCGGGTGATCCGTTACGACGATGTGCCGGAATATTATCAGTTGCGCCAAGACTTTTTGCAGGAGCAAGCGCAAATGCAGAAAATGCCCAAATATACAGTTAGCAATGATCTGAAAAAATACTATCTATATTCAGATTTAGAGCGCAGTAAAATTAAAGCAGTCGGTTAAAACAAAAAAGCATGC
This sequence comes from Acinetobacter sp. 226, assembly GCF_048147925.1. Taxonomy (NCBI): domain Bacteria; kingdom Pseudomonadati; phylum Pseudomonadota; class Gammaproteobacteria; order Moraxellales; family Moraxellaceae; genus Acinetobacter; species Acinetobacter sp. 226. Next base: position 5,208 of record NZ_JAYWYX010000007.1, read on the forward strand.
CAGAAGCATGCTTTTTTATGAATCGATCTAGGAAAATTATTCCGGTTTAACCGCCACGACGGTCAGTTCGACCAATACCCGTGGATCATACAGTTTTGCTTCGACACAGGTACGAGGCAGCGCTTCGATATCCGCCACCCAGGCATCCCAGACTTCATTAAAAGCCGCATAGTCATGCTCAATATCCTTGAGATAAATTGTGACTGACATGATGTGACTTTTATCAGTACCGGCATCTGCCAGAAACTGGTCAATAATATCTAAAGTCTGTTGGGTTTGCCCTTTAATATCCAGTTCGACATCTGTAGCCAGCTGGCCTGCAAGATGTACCAGATTACCGGCAATGGCAATTTCCGAAAAGCGTTTCGATACGTGTAAACGTTCAACTGTCATGTTGTTCATCCTGAGTTTTGGGCATCAGGGCTGCGACCAGTGCAGTCAGCAGACAACCCACCGCCAGATAGATCGCTACATAATGCCATGAACCGTCTGCCCAAATCACCAGTGCAGCTGCAATAAATGGGGTAAATCCACCACCAATGATACTCGCCACCTGATAGCCAACTCCGGCACCGCTGTAGCGGTATTCGGTGCCAAACAGTGAGGTGAAAATCGGTTGATGGACACTGACCACCATATCATGGGCAACGTTTGCCAGTAAAATTGCCCCGATGATAATCATCCAGGTATTTTGTGCATCGAGCGCCATAAAAAATGGAAAGGCTGAGAGTGCACCAATCAAACCACCCCAGACACACATTTTCTGATGATTGAATCTATCTGCCAGCCAGGCAAAGAAGGGAATACTGAAGCAGCTAATGGCCCCGACCATCAAGGTAATATTCAGGAAGAACTGTTTGTCCATGCCCAGATTACTGGTGGAATAGTTCAGGGCGAAATTGGTGACCAGATACATGGTCAGCAATTCGGTCAAACGTAAAGCAATGATATAGAAAAAAGCTTTAGGATGTTTACTGATGGCCTGCAAGATTGGCAGCTTTTCTGGCTGATGGTCTGCTTTCACCACCTTTTCTACAAATTCCTGAGATTCATCCTGATCACGGCGAATCCACATGGCAATGCCGATCAACACGATACTGGCTAAAAAGGGAATACGCCATGCCCACTCAGCAAAGGCGTCTTCACCCAGTGTCGCGAGTATAAGCGATACTGCACCGGTGGCCAGAACCAGACCGACGCCGTAACCGACCTGAACACCACTGCTATAAAAGGCCTTTTTTCCTTTTGGTGCATTTTCTACGGCCATGAGGGCTGCACCGCCCCATTCACCACCGACGGCAAAGCCTTGCAAGGCACGACAAAACACCAGTAGTACCGGTGCCCACCAGCCAATTGCCTCGAAATTTGGCAGCAGGCCAATCCCTACCGTGGAAATTCCCATCAGGATTACCGTAAGTACCAGCATTTTTTTACGGCCGAGTTTGTCACCAAAGTGACCAAATACTACACCACCTAAAGGACGAAACAGGAAGCCGACCCCAAAGGTGGCCAGAGCTGCCAGGGTACCCATGTTCTCGCCAATACTGGGAAAAAACTGATCTTTAAAAATTAAGGCTGCAACAATGCCGTAAAGGAGAAAATCATACCAATCGACAACAGCACCAACAAAACTAGATAGCGCAGCTTTACGTGCGCGTTGTTCTTGAATAACAGAAGAATTTACAGAAGACATGCAGGAGGGAATTCCATGAGTTACATCAGAGTTGCCCTGTAATATTCGGATTTGATCGTCACGCCAATTACAGGACAGCATGCTGAAAGTAAAGGTGATTTTCAGCATCTCAGCACATACATGGATAATGCATTGCGCAGATAGATTACTCTAAAAAATCAAAATGTAAAAACAAAGTTGCCGTCTTTTTAAACCGATGCTTAAAACATGAACAGAAACTGCTTAGAGCAGTAACAATTGGGTTTCAATCTCGGGGACGCTGAGCTGATATACGCCTACACCGATCAGCCGGAATTGCATCTGCGGGGCAATATGCAGATCGTCGAGCAGTAAGTCCAAGGCTTGTGCCAGTTCCTGTGGGCTACGCAGTATCTGCTTAAAACTTTTACTGTGTTGTATTACCTGAAAGTTCTTGAGTTTTAATTTGACCGTAACGCCGCGAGCCGAAAGCTGTTTCTTTTGCAGACTTTGCCAAACCTGTACCAGTAAGGGCTCCCAGTAGGGACGACATTCACTCAGATACAGGTCATCATCAAAAGTAGTTTCTTTAGAGATTTGCTGGCGTTCTCGTTCCACTTCGACCGGTCGTTCATCAATACCTTGAGCATATAAAAACAGCCGTCGTCCATATTTGCCAAAATGCTGAATCAGTAAGGCTTCATCAATCTGCTGTAAATCTCCCAAGGTGTTCAGGTTCAGGCTGCTCAGTTTTTCCTGGGTAACTTTTCCCACACCGGGAATTTTTTTTAGGGGCAGATTCTGGATAAATCCCTGAACTTGTGATGGCTTAATCACACAGATGCCATTCGGTTTGTGCCAGTCCGAAGCAATTTTAGCGAGAAACTTGTTGGGCGCTACACCAGCAGACGCGGTTAATCCGGTGGCTTGAAAAATATCCTCGCGAATCTGCATGGCGACTTCGGTAGCACTTGGAATTTGTTTTAGATTCTCTGTGACATCCAGAAAGGCTTCATCCAGAGACAGTGGCTCAATCAGGGAAGTATATTGCTGGAAGATGTGATGAATCTGTGCCGATACCTGCCGGTATTTGGCAAAATCCGGCTCAATCACGATGACCTGAGGACACAGTTTGCGCGCCTGCCCCATGGACATGGCAGAACGCAGGCCATAAACCCGTGCCGGGTAGGAGGCAGCCGCGACCACCGCCCGAGGATGATGCGAAGCAATCACCATAGGTAAGTTTTTCAGTTCTGGACGTTCACGCAGCTCTACCGAGGCATAAAACGCATCCATATCGATATGAATAATTTTGCGCATGTTCGCTATCTTAAGGGGCTTTAATCGGATTGGGAAGCGACGGCTGCGTTGAGTAAATAGGGCTGTGGTCCGCTGAGCAGGACAACTTTGGTCCCTTGTCTCTCGGCAGCCTGAATCAGAAGTTGTAAACTTTTTGGGGAGTCATCGGCAAGACGGGGTAAAAATTGCAGCGGCTGGTTTAAAGGCTGAAAAAAATCATCCCAATGTACCGGGATCACCACTTTGGGCTTGAGCAGGTTCAGGGTTTCAGCCAGATATTGCTGCTGATAGGCAGCAGATTGTCTCGAGAGCTGGGCAATGCCTAAAAACAGGGTGTCGACTTCCAGATGCTGCAATTGCTCCGGAATAAATCCGGTACTGGCCTTGACCAGAATTTTATATCCTGCATGCTCAATCAGGTAATCGAAACTGCCACCTTCCTTAAATTCGGAAAATTTGGCCGGAAGGGTAAAAGGCTGCAGCAACTCTTCGCCTAAATCATCATTTACCGCTGTGGGCGGGGTATGTTGTGAGGGAATGGCAGTGATCTGGAAATTTCCCCATTGCTGTACTTGCCCAGGCTTAACCGGCTGTAATTGCTGTCGAGTAATTTTGGGGTTTGCCCTGGCGATATTCAGGGTGCTCGGCGAACCGACGACAGCAGTTTTGGGAAGTATTTCCAGTAAGGCCGGTACATCCAGAACATGATCATAATGCGAGTGAGTGACCAGAATGGCTTGGGTTCGACTTAATTCATGGCGTTGCACCAGTTGTTCAAGGAGTAGCCTGTCACTTTGAATAGGGCGGCTAAGTACCTGCCACAAAGATGGCCGGCTAAAGAAACCATCGATCAGGATCTGATCGTGGCCATCATCGAGTAACAGGGTGGACACACCAAAAAATTTAACGGTGAGACCGTGAACGGAGGTACCGGTTTTCGGCTGCCACGCTTGAAAGTCCCTGAGTTTTCCTGAAGCTTGCAACAGATAAGCCAGTGTACCCGCGATGAGCAGGAGAAGAATTAGCAGACCGAGTAAAACGCCTTTTATCCATTTCAATCTTTGTATTTCCTTGTTGTTTTTATAAAGAACCTATTTTCAGGCGATTAACTTTATTTCGCCTGCTCTTCATATGAAGGTACTGCAATCGCATTCTTTTTGAGAAACTCCAGCCATTGCTGTTCTGAGCCATAAAAAACATTCAGGTCTACCGGTGTGCTAATACCGGGAATTTTCCCCTGACTGGTATGTTGCCAAAATAGCCACGCTGGCTGATCTTTTAAATCAGGCAGGCCCTTGTATTCACGTACCCAGAGCGGTACGTCGGGAAAATTTCCTGCCAGTACAATATTATAAAAAGCTTTAGAAATATAGAAAATCGGCTGCTTGCCGTAATGCTTTTTCAGAGCATCGTGCATCACCTGAATTTCGTTTAAAAGCTGCTCTTTAGAATAGGTATTGATGCATTTGCTGTCATATTCCAGATCAATTACTGGCGGTAAGGCATCCGGTTTATTGGGTACGGAGTCAATAAAATTCTGGGCTTGAATGCTGCCATCGCGGCAGAGCCGGTAAAAATGATAGGCACCAACCAGAAAGCCGCGTTCCCGGGCCTTGAGCCAGTTTTCCTGAAAACGGGTGTCTTTAAAGTCGCCGCCTTCAGTGGCTTTCAGATAAACAAAACGGTACTTTTCATGCGGAATCTGCTGCCACTGGATCTCTTTTTGATGATGCGATACATCAAATCCTTGAATTGGATAATCTGCCGCATGGGAAGACGGGGTTTTCATCAGATAGAGATAAACCATGGCGATCGTAACCAATATGACCAGAAAGCCAAACCCTACTAAAAGCGGCTTGCTATATCTGCTCCAAATCTGATGTTTTTGCATCTTCAGTCCTTACCTGTATCTGAGCTGGTCTAAAGACCGCCTCAGTCTGAATTTTATTATCGCATTAGACAGGGGTGTTTTTCGGAATATGCCAGAAAATATAGGCCGCAATAATATTGATGCAGCCCAAACAGATCAGTGCCATATGAAAAGCAGCCACCAGATTGTCAGCGCCGTAATAGGCACCCAGCATGTTGACCAGGGTACTGGCCAGTGCCACCCCGATACTCATCGACAGCATCATGATCATTGACAGAAAGCTGTTGCCGCTACTGGCATCCTGCTGGTTTAAATCCTTTAAAGTCAGGGTGTTCATAGAAACGAATTGGAGTGAATTCAGAACCCCGAAAATAAAGAAATGCATGGTTCTTAACCAGAGCGGGGTGTCTGCTGTAGTCAGGGAAAAACTGGCAATACACAGGCCGACCAACAAGGTGTTGACCAACAAGACACGACGATAGCCGAAGCGCTGCACAATACTGCGGATAATCGGTTTGGAGGCCAGGGAACCGAGTACAGTGGGAATCATCAGCAAGCCGGTCATAAAGGGTTCAAAACCAAATGCCACCTGCAGCATTAAAGGCAATAAAAATGGAATCGAGTTACCGCCCAGACGCGCAAAAAAATTACCCAGAATTCCGATCGAATAAATTTTATTCTTAAACAGTTTGCTACGGAATAATGCATTCTGATGGGTGTGCGAATGATAGGCATAGATAAGCGAAGCTACCAATCCAGCCAGAATCAGGGCCAGACTCCACCAGAGCGGATGTTGTGGACTGGCAAAATTTTCAATACCAAGACATAGCGATACCATGGCGATGATGAGCAGGATAAAACCGCCAAAATCGAAACGTGCTACCGTAGGTTCAAGCACATTGGGCATGGCTTTAAGGGTAATCAGGGCACCCAGGATGCCAATCGGTAAATTAATCAGGAAAATCCAGCGCACGGACATATATTCGACCATCCATCCGCCTAAGGTCGGTCCAATCAGCGGACCGATCAGTCCGGCCAGGCTCATTAGGCTCATGGCAGCCAAGAACTGGGTTCGTGGGATAATCTTCAACATCGCCAGCCGGCCAACCGGGAGTAAAAAGGCACCCCCTATGCCCTGAAATACCCGATAGATGAGTAATTCATTCAGACTTTCAGCCCAGGCGCAGCCCAACGATGCCAGAGAAAAAATGATAATGGCAGAAAAATAGATGTTTCTGACCCCAAAACGGTCCGCCAGCCAGCCACTCAAGGGGATGCAGGCTGCCACTGACAGGACATAAGCCACGACCACACCGTGCATCCGCAGCGGATCTTCCTGTAAATTCTTAGCAATTGCGGGCAGGGCCGTGTTGATAATGGTACTGTCCAGCCCCTGCATAAAAAAGCCGATCGACACCAACAAGACCAGCAGTCTGAATTCAGGATCTAGGGCTTGATGCGTAGGCGTGGCATTCATAATTATGGAAAGCTTAAAATTTTTAATAGTTTAAAGGAAACAGCCGGGTATGTCGTATATAAAGCGTGTCAACTTTTATAGCGTCGTGTGTCAAGGAACTGCAAGAAATCGGTCATGGTAAAGTCATGTTCTGGGCATAAGGGAGCAATGACATCAGGGAGTCGCCCTATGATTTATCAAGTCGATCTAGAGCCGCTAAAAGCTGCTAGATTCAGAGCACTTCGCTGCTCTTTTTTGTAAGACCGGCATATATATGACAGTGTTGTCATTAAAATGAAATAAAACCGTCATAATCTTGGGCCAACTTTTCAGCAGTGCTGAAATCTCCTCGCGTATAGGTTTGTGTTTATGACAATCGAGATTTTGATGGTGATCGGCTTCTGTTTAGCCGCCTATTCTATTGTCGGAAATGATGTGCCTCAAACCTTAGGGACATTTATTTCATCAAATTCCCATCGCCCATGGTGGGTATTGTGGATTTATATCAGCTCAATTTTAATTGTCGTATTGATCTATGGTTGGTATGCATCCGGGGTAGGTGATGCCTCATACGGTCGTCTAGAAACCATTCCTTTCCCTGAAGGTGGCATTACCTGGCTGTATATTGTGCCGCCTATTCTCCTGTTAATACTGACCAGATACGGGATTCCAGTCAGTACTACCTTCCTGGTGCTTACGATCTTCTCTCCTGCCAGCCTAGGCTCGATGATGGTCAAATCGATGATGGGCTATGCCGTCGCCTTTATCGTGGCGATTGTCATCTATCGTTTTGTGGCCAAGCAGCTGGCACGCCATTTTGCCAAGACACGTCATCAGGAGCACTCCAAGGTCTGGATGGGCTTGCAGTGGGTCTCTACCGGTTTCCTGTGGAGCCAATGGCTGATTCAGGATCTGGCCAACATCTTCGTGTATGTACCACGTCAGGTGCCGTTTGAATTCCTGATGTTTGCGATTACGGTATTCGTGGTGTTGCTGGGCGTGATTTTGTATCAACGTGGCGGAGCCATCCAGAACATTGTCGACACCAAAACCGGTGTAACCGACATTCGTGCTGCAACGATTATCGACTTCATGTATGCCATTATCCTGTTAGTTTTCAAAGAGTGGAGCAACATTCCAATGAGTACCACCTGGGTATTCCTGGGCTTACTCGCAGGTCGTGAATTTGCCATGTCGATGATTCTGGATGAAGTCAACAAACATCGTACTTCACGTAATGTCAGTGCAGATGCCATGAAACTGATGTTCGGTTTGGCCATGTCGGTCATTCTGGCAACAACTTTGCCGATGTTTTATGAGTTTGTGACGAATTATGGTCAATAAGTCCGAGCACTGAAAATCCATAAAAAAGCGAGCCAGGTGCTCGCTTTTTTCTTAATTGGAACGGTTTAAACCACAAATCTTTGTGGATGGCCTAAATTGGTTAAAGTTGTATAAATTTCTTCTTCGTGTTCGCAAATGATCAGTTTGGCGCGATGTTGCGGCGGTAAAAAACCATCTTCAACGGCACGGTCCAGCTGTGCAATCAAGGCATCATAGAACCCGTTGACGTTATATAGCATCATCGGTTTCTGGTGCTGGTTCAACTGGCCCCAAGTAGCAATTTCCAGAATTTCCTCAAAAGTACCTAGTCCACCTGGCAAGGCTACAAAGGAACAGGCTCGCTCAGCCATCATGGCTTTACGTTGATGCATACTGGTCACCACATGTAACTCGGTCAGCTGGTTATGGGCAATTTCATAGTCCAGCATAAATTCGGGAATGACTCCCACTACTTCACCACCATGCTGGATCATGGCATCCGCGACTTGTCCCATCAGGCCAATACTGGCGCCACCATAAACCAGCCCGAAACCATGTTCTGCCAGTCCTTGCGAGATTTGAAGGGCTTTTTCTAAATAAATCGGCTTGTTGCCTGCACGTGAACCACAATAGAGTGCCACTAAAGGGCGAGTTGTTTTTGGGGAGTTGTCTTTAAAATAATCTGTCATTTGAATTACGCTTTGCATTTATTTTCTTCACCTTATCATTTTTCTTTCTGGTGACTCTAGCTTAATTAATAAATATGACAATTCTGTGAGCAGCTGTATTTTTACTGCATTCCAGCCAGGCAAAATTCATCGATAAACAGCCATGAAAAAAGGTGAATTTCGATTTGATCTTGCTATACTAAAAATTGGTTTCACAACAATAGAACGAAAATGGGTAGTGGTAGTTGGCCGTGTAACTCTATAAATCGCCGTCAAATAATTGGTATTGTTCAATATCAAAAATATTATGCTGTTTCATTACAGTCTCGGTTCATTCAATGCAGCAGTCCTGAGTGTCAGGAGCCAAGCGTATGATCTTTGAATGGATGTCGGATCCTTCAGCCTGGGTCGGTTTACTCACATTAGTTGTTCTTGAGATTGTACTCGGGATCGATAATCTGGTTTTTATTGCCATTTTGGCGGAGAAATTGCCGCCAGAACAGCGTAATGCCGCGCGGATTGTGGGCTTAATGCTGGCCCTGGTGATGCGTTTGATCTTGCTGGCTTCGATTGCCTGGGTGGTCACTCTGACTGATCCACTGTTCCACATTTTTGATCATGCTTTCTCGGGTCGTGATCTGATTCTATTGTTTGGTGGGGTGTTCCTGCTGTTTAAAGGCACCATGGAACTGCATGAGCGTCTGGAAGCCAAACCGGTCATCAAAGAAGAAAATCCGGTCCATGCGGTATTCTGGATGGTGATTGTGCAGATCGTGGTGCTGGATGCCGTTTTCTCATTGGACAGCGTGATTACTGCGGTTGGCATGGTCAAAGACCTGTCAGTCATGATGATTGCCGTGATTATTGCCATCGGGATTATGCTCTGGGCATCCAAGGCCCTGATGGATTTCGTCAACAGACATCCGACCGTGGTGATTCTGTGTCTGGGCTTCCTGATGATGATCGGGTTCTCGCTGGTGGTCGAAGGCTTCGGTTTTCATATTCCGAAAGGTTATCTATACGCTGCGATTGGTTTCTCGGTGATTGTCGAATTTATTAACCAGACCATGAAACGCAATCAGGAAAAAATGGTGACCACCACCGATATGCGCTACCGTACTGCTTCAGCAGTGATGCGGATGCTCGGCGGCAAACCTGCTCAGGACAATGATTCTTCTGAGCCGGAAGATGTTCTGGCGACGCGTGCCTTTGCTGATGAAGTCTTTAATGATGAAAACGGCATTTATCACAGTGTCATGGTGCAGGGGGTACTGGGTCTGTCGGAACGGCCGGTCAAGTCGGTGATGACGCCACGTCCTGAACTGGAATGGATTGATCTGGACAATGAGCCCGACAGTATCAAAGAACAGTTATTGCAAATGAGCCATTCACGTCTGATCGTTGCGCGTGGTGAACTGGATAATATTGCCGGGGTGGTACTGACTCATAAAGTCCTGAACGAATACATTGAAACCGGGGTGCTGGATTTTGAAAAGCACTTACGTGAACCGGTGATCGTGCATGAAAATGCCCAGGTCCTGATGGTGATGGAGCAATTGCGTCAGGCTCCATTGCAAATGGCGATTGTCCTGAATGAATATGGTTCGATTGAAGGGATTGTCACGCCAATTGATATCCTTGAAGCAATTGCCGGTGAATTCCCGGATGAAGATGAGCTGCAAGCTGCTGCAGAAAGTCTGGAAGATGGCAGCCTGATTCTGGATGGTTCCACCGATATCCGTCATGTTTCCTTATTGCTGGATCGTGATCTGGTCAATGAAACTGAAGAATATTCCACCCTGTCCGGTTATGTATTATTCCATATGGCACGTTTACCGCATAGTGGTGAAAAATTTGAAGCAGATGGACATATCTTTGAAGTGGTCACCATGGACGGCCATAAGATCGATAAAGTACATATCATTCCGCTTCCTGTGCAGGAATAGACTATAGCAAAGGTTCGGACGCAAAAATTTGCTAAAATAGCCCGCATTGTCGGGCTATTTTTATGGAACTGAAATGTCAGAAGCATGTCCATGTGGACAAGGTGAATATCACAGCTGTTGTCAGCCCTTACATGCAGGACAACGGGTCGCAGAGACTGCGCAGCAACTCATGCGTTCCCGTTACAGTGCCTTCGCGAAGCATGAAATCGATTACATCAAAACCACTACCGCGCTGGGTCAGCAACAGGCCTTGGACTTGCAGGCAATTAGCGATTGGAGCAAAGCCAATCAGTGGTTAAAGCTTGAGATTGTTCAAGCCGATGAAAAATTGGATAAAAATCATGCATTGGTTGAGTTCAATGCTTATTATCATGATGGCAAGCAGGCACAGATACATCATGAAGTTTCACATTTTGTGAAGCTTGAAGATCGCTGGTATTTCCTGGATCCGACCACGGATCAGACCCTCGGCATGAAACAGCCCTGTATTTGTGGTTCAGGTAAAAAATTTAAGCAATGTTGTGCCGGATTCTTATAACTTTCACATAGATTTAGCTTAGAATAGCCGCCATCTCAAAGCCTCAGGTGGAAGCAGGGCGATGTTACTGACCGTTATCTATATTGTTGCAATTACCGCTGAAGCCATGACCGGGGCACTGTCTGCTGGCCGGCGCAGTATGGACTGGTTTGGCGTCATGATTATTGCCTGTGTCACGGCACTGGGTGGGGGTTCGGTTCGCGATGTCCTGCTTGGGCATTATCCCTTGACCTGGGTCAAGCACCCCGAATATCTGATACTAACCTGTTGTGCAGCTTTCGTGACGATCCTGATTGCCAAATGGATGCGGCATTTGCGCAATATCTTCTTGGTGCTGGATGCCTTAGGCCTTATCGGCTTTACCATTATTGGCTGTCAGATTTCTCTGGAAATGGGACATGGCTTTGTGGTCAGTTCAGTTGCCGGGGTTTTGACTGGGGTGTCTGGCGGGATTTTGCGTGACATTTTATGTAATGATGTGCCGCTGGTATTCCGTCGTGAACTGTATGCCAGTATTGCTTTTGTGTCAGTAATCTTTTACTGGTTATGTAGTTATTATGGTTTGTCACAAGACGTCACCATTCTTTCTACCCTGATCTTTGGTTTTAGCTTACGTCTGATCGCTATTTATTTTGGTCTGGAAATGCCAAAATTTATTTATAAAGATGATGATGAGCAATCGGCATCCTCCAAAGACGAATCCTGATTTTTTCATTGACATGAATGCGGTAATAAAATCACCGCATTGTGCTTAATTCGTAGTATAAAAAATATAAAGCAGCCCACCTGTTGAGAAAGCAGCATCTCCCGTTCCACCTGATCAGAGATTTTTGTTATGGATCTAGTTTCTCGCATACAACGCTTACCAATTGGTAAGTTTCATTACACCTTGCTGGTGGTGATTGGACTGGGCTGGATGTTTGATGCGATGGATACCGGATTAATTTCCTTTATTCTGGCAAAAATGGCTGAAGACTGGCAGATGACTGCAGATCAGAAAAGCTGGGTGGTGTCGATCGGTTTTGTTGGCATGGCGATTGGGGCGATTTGTTCCGGGGGACTGGCCGACCGGTTTGGGCGTAAAACAGTCTTTGCTGCAACGCTGGTCATTTATAGCCTGGCCACGGCAGCCTGCGCTTTTGCACCGAATCTGACCTGGCTGCTGGTCTTCCGTTTTATTGTCGGTTTGGGCCTGGGTGGTCAGTTACCCGTGGCTGTGACGCTGGTCAGCGAATATATTCCTGCGCATGTGCGAGGCCGCTTTATTGTCCTGCTGGAAAGCTTCTGGGGGCTGGGCTGGTTAGTTGCAGCTTTAGTATCGCGCTTTGTCATTCCTGATTTTGGCTGGCAAACCGCTTTTCTGATTGGTGGCCTGCCTGCACTGTATGCAATTGTGATCTGGAAAATGATACCGGAATCTGTTCCTTTCCTGATTAACCGTGGCCGTATAGACGAAGCCTCGGCACTGGTCAAAAAGATTGAGCGTCAATGTGGCGTTCAAGTCTATGAAATTTTTGAAGTGAAACCGGTCGCAGAGAAGCAGAATATTTCATTTTCCCAGTTATGGTCGGGTATCTTTGCGCGCCGTACGCTTATGCTCTGGCTGATCTGGTTCGGTATTATTTTTTCCTATTATGGCATCTTTACCTGGTTGCCAAGCTTACTGGTCAAAGAAGGCTATAGCATCGTCCAGTCATTTGAATATGTACTGATTATGATTCTGGCGCAGTTGCCCGGTTATCTGGTGGCAGCCTGGCTGGTCGAAAAGCTGGGTCGTAAGCCTACTCTGGCCGGTTTTATTGGCATGTGTGCGATCTCCGCCTATTTCTTTGGCCAGTCGGGTAGTGTTACTGAAATCGTGATTTGGGGCTGTCTGATGTCCTTCTTTAACCTGGGTGCTTGGGGCGTGCTCTATACTTATACGCCGGAACAATATCCGACCAATATCCGTGCCTTTGGTTCAGGCTGGGCCGGGGCTGTTGGCCGGATTGGCGGTATTGCAGCGCCTTTTGCCGTAACCCATTTGATGGGCATGCCGAATGGCTTTAGTTATGTCTTCACCATGTTTACTGGAGTTCTGGTCGCTGTTGCCCTTGTGATTCTGGTTTTGGGTGAAGAAACCAAAGGCAAGACCCTGGAATCGATGGGCTTATAAAGTGAATGATTTTTTAGTTGCTTAGGGCCTGTAAAGTGGATATTTTTAGGCCATAAGACACAAATTGTCGCGCTGAGCTATTTGATGCCCTTGTGTCATCTACAGTCGCGACATAGCATAAGAAACATTGATACAAAAACGAATTATTTAGGACTATAGGTTGTTATGACAAGCCTTGCGCATCATGCGACAGAAAACCGCTCCGTAGCAGAATTTACCGAACAAGCTTATCTGAATTACGCCATGTACGTGATTATGGATCGGGCACTCCCTCATATCAGCGATGGCCTGAAACCGGTACAGCGCCGGATTGTCTATGCCATGAGTGAGCTGGGGCTGAAATGGACCAGCAAACCAAAGAAATCGGCACGTACGGTCGGTGACGTACTCGGTAAATATCATCCGCATGGTGACTCGGCCTGCTATGAAGCTATGGTGCTGATGGCGCAGCCATTCAGTTACCGTTATCCGTTTATTGAAGGACAGGGCAACTGGGGTTCTCCGGATGATCCGAAGTCTTTCGCAGCCATGCGTTATACCGAAGCCAAACTGTCTCAATACAGCGAACTGTTGTTATCTGAACTGGGTCAGGGCACCTGTGAATGGCAGGACAACTTTGACGGTTCGATGAAAGAACCGGTGAACTTGCCAGCACGTGTACCGAATATCCTGCTGAATGGTACGACCGGTATCGCAGTGGGTATGGCTACTGACATTCCGCCGCATAATTTGCGTGAAGTAGTCAAAGGTACCATTGCCCTGATTCGTAATCCGAACCTGACCGATGAAAAAATCGCAGACTATATTCCTGCACCGGATTTGCCGACCAAAGCTGAAATTATTACTCCTCCTGCTGAACTGTTAAAAATTCAGACTACAGGTCGTGGCAGTTATCGCATGCGTGCGGTATATACCATCGATAAAAACGAAATTATTATTACCGAACTTCCATATCAGGTCTCAGGTTCCAAAATCATCACCCAGATTGCCGACCAGATGCAGGCTAAAAAGCTACCACTAGTCAGTGATGTACGGGATGAATCGGATCATGTCAATCCAACCCGTTTAGTGATTGTCCTGCGTTCCAACCGTATTGATGCAGAAGCAGTCATGAGCCATCTGTTTGCGACCACAGATCTGGAATCCAGCTATCGTGTCAATATGAACATGATTGGTGCCGATGGCCGTCCACAGGTAAAATCGATTCGTCGTATTCTGCTGGAATGGATTGAAATCCGTAAAACCACGGTAACGCGTCGTCTGCAATACCATCTGAACAAGATCGAAAAACGCCTGCATATCTTGGGTGGTCTGATTATTGCATATTTGAATATTGATGAAGTGATTCGGATTATTCGTGAAGAAGATCAGCCAAAATCGGTATTGATGGCGCGTTTTGGCATTGACGAGATTCAGGCTGAAGCCATTTTGGAACTCAAGTTACGTCATCTGGCCAAGCTTGAGGAAATGCAACTGCGCCGTGAACAGGAAGAACTGGAAGCGAAAGCTGCGGTGATTCGTGAACAGCTGGCCAATCCGGAATCCTTGAAGACCCTGATCATTTCTGAACTGAAAGAAGATGCCAAGAAATTTGGCGATGATCGCCGTTCGCCAATCGTACAGCGTGCCGAAGCTGCTGCGATCAATGAAACTGAAATGTTGCCTGCCGATCCGGTGACGGTGGTGTTATCTGAAGCTGGCTGGATTCGTTGTGCCAAAGGTCATGAAGTGGAGGCTGAAAATCTGAATTTCCGTGCCGGTGACCAGTACTTGAGTCATGCTCAAGGCAAGTCCAACCAGCGGGTCTATGTGATTGATGATACCGGCCGCAGCTATGCCTTACCAATCAATAGCCTGCCATCGGCACGTGGTCTCGGTGAACCACTCAGTTCAAAACTTTCTCCTGCCAGCGGAGTTGGTTTTAAACAGGTTCTGGTGGCTGATGACGAAGCTGAAATTCTGGCCATCAGTAGTAAAGGGTATGGCTTTAAAACCCAGGCCAAGCAGCTGGATACCAGTGCCAAAGCCGGGAAAGCTTTCCTGAATTTATCTGAAGGGGCTGAAGTGATGAACCTGCAGCTACTCAAAGATGCCACGCATGTTGCACTGCTTAGTTCGGCAGGGCGCCTGTTAATTGTCGATTTAGCAGAGTTGCCGGTGTTGAATAAAGGCAAAGGAAATAAATTGATACAACTTGAGGCTAGTGATCAAATTTTGTCCATGACACTATTGAAGCTTGATGAAACAATTCAAGTGCTTGCAGGACAGCAGCAGTTAAAATTAAAAGGGGATGATTTGCAAAAATATCTCGGCAAACGTGGTGCAAAAGGTCAGCTTTTACCACGCGGATACCAAAAAGCAAATAAACTGTTGATTCAAAGATAAGACTAGCATCCATCCTGTAAAATACGTTATATATGAACAACGATTCGACAAGATGGATGCAATATTGCACATATACAAGTCTAAAAACGGCGTGTGATATTGAAAAAAACAGTTGAAATACTAAGGATTATGATTGGAGAGATGGCCATTATGGAAAAAATTTGGTTTGCTGAATACCAAAAAACAGGGATTCCAGAAACAGTAGAATTACCACCAGAAAATACTTCTCTAGTAGATATTTTTGAACGTAATTTCCAAAAATTCGGCTCGCGTGATGCCTTTATCTTTATGGATAAGGCCATGACTTTCAATGAATTGGAAGAGGCGAGTCGCAAGTTTGCAACTTATTTACAAAGCTTGGGGTTGGCAAAAGGTTCACGTGTTGCAGTGATGATGCCAAACGTGCTTCAGTATCCGGTCGTGGCACTTGGGGTGTTCCGCGCAGGTTTGGTACTGGTCAACGTGAATCCACTCTATACATCACGTGAACTTGAGCATCAATTGAATGACTCAGGTGCTGAAGTTCTGGTGATCATTGAGAACTTTGCATCTGTTTACCAGGCGATTATCGGTAAAACACCAGTGAAGCATGTTGTAGTAGCTTCTGTCGGTGACATGCTGGGTGCCTTGAAAGGAACACTGGTAAATTTTGTACTGCGTTCTGTGCGCAAGCAGATTCCAGCATGGGATATTCCAGGCCACGTCAAGTTCAATACCGCTTTAAATAAAGTTAGCCCAAACAATTACAAGCGTCCTGAATTGGGGCTAAGCGATACAGCAGTTCTTCAATACACAGGTGGTACCACAGGTGTATCTAAAGGTGCTGAACTGACGCACCGTAACCTGGTCGCGAACCTATTACAGTGTGACGGTATTTTCCAGAGTAAATTTGGTGCGCAAGATGGTCAGCCAGATGACCGTATTTTCTGTGCCTTGCCGCTTTATCATATCTTTGCGTTTATGGTGTGCGCACTGTATGGCATGTACAAAGGCCAGGCGAATGTCCTGATTCCGAACCCGCGTGATCTGCCGGCAGTGATGAAAGAATTACGTAAATACCAGCCGACTTTCTTCCCGGCAGTGAATACACTATTCAATGCGCTGGTGAACAATGAAGAGTTCAAACAGCTTGATCATAGCAAGTTAAAAATGGCAATGGGCGGTGGTATGGCGGTACTTCCTTCTACTGCAGCAGCATGGAAGAAAGTCACCGGAACCAACATTGTTGAAGGTTATGGCTTGTCTGAAACCTCTCCAGTCGCTACGGCAAACCCACCTGCATCTGAAGAATTTAGTGGCACCATTGGTATCCCGTTGCCATCAACCGAAGTTGCTATTCTGGATGATGAAGGCAATGAAGTTCCATTGGGCGAGCAAGGTGAAATTTCAATCCGTGGTCCTCAGGTGATGAAGGGCTACTGGAACCGACCAGATGAAACTGACAAAGTGATGGTTAATGGCTTCTTCCGTACCGGTGATATCGGTGTGATGGATTCACGTGGTTATGTAAAAATCGTAGACCGTAAAAAAGACATGATTCTAGTGTCTGGTTTTAACGTTTATCCATCTGAGATTGAAGAAGTTTTGGCAACCCATCCAAAAGTGCTGGAAGTGGCTGCGATTGGCGTACCAGATGAAAAATCAGGCGAAGTGCCGAAACTGTTTGTGGTGAAAAAAGATCCATCTCTAACCACAGAAGAGGTTTTGGCATTTGCTAAAGAAAACCTCACCGGTTATAAACGTCCACGTTATGTCGAGTTTATGGATGAATTGCCAAAATCGAATGTAGGTAAAATCCTGCGCAAAGATTTACGTAAATCTGCCTAAATTCTGTAAGAAAAAAGCGCCGTCAGGCGCTTTTTTTAATTTGGACTTTTTATTTTTTCATTAACCAGCGGTCAAAATAAGGGCGGCCTACTCCGACTACTCCCAAGAAAATAAACATGGTACCGAACTGGCGGGTAAATCCGGTTTGATTAAAGCTGCCATAACTCAGAATATTATCTAGCAAGCAGTAAACCAGGGTTGCGATCAACCAGTGCCAGAGAGGCAGGCGCTTGATTCCTACAGCATAAAAAGAAATCCACAGAAGAGCAAAGGTGAAGATCGGTGACCAGATGTTCATATTGGCACAAATGACGGCGATCAGAAATGCCACAATCGGCAGCACAATTTTTAATACGCGATCCACTTGACGTTGATGCTGGCGTTGTTTCTCGAGGACATCGAACATTTCATTTTGATCAGGTGTGACCATAGTGAATCCTTAACAAGTAATAAAAAGCACTCTATTTAACAAAATTTATTCACGAAATGCCATGCTATGATAGGGATAAAATTTTATGAGAAAAAACAGATGCACAGCATTAGTGGGATTATTTATCTCATTTTAGCCGCTTGTCTTTTGCCATATGTATTCACATTGATTGCAAAAAAAACTGCAGGCTTTAGCGCCAAAGACAATCAGCATCCACGGGAATTTTTAGAAAAGTCTTCAGGACTGGCTAGTCGTGCCAATGCTGTCCAGCAGAACAGTTTTGAAAGTTTGCCACTCTTTATTGCTGCGATCTTGATGGCAGAATATATGGTGGTGCCCCAAGAGTTGGTCATGACGTTCGGTATTGCCTATCTGGTTTTTCGTACCTTGTACGGAATTTGCTATCTGGCCAACTGGGCAACTCTACGTTCTATTGTATGGTTGCTCTCGATGTTATGCCCGGTGGCTTTATTGCTGCTGATCATCAAGATCGTTTAAGTCAGCAAGTCAACGGACATATTTACAGTTCGAGATTTAAAGTCTAAAAATTTCTTTAAAACCCGTTATAATTGTCGCGGTTTTTTAAAAGATATAACTTGTTAAAGAGTGATGCTATGAGCTACAGCAATATCCCAGCGGGTAAAGATGCGCCAAACGATATCTATGTGATCATCGAAATTCCTGCAAATGCAGCACCAATCAAATACGAAATCGATAAAGATTCTGATGCGTTATTTGTAGACCGTTTTATGGGTACAGCAATGTTCTACCCAGCAAACTACGGTTATGTACCAAACACCCTGTCACTTGACGGTGACCCATTAGACGTACTGGTGGTAACTCCGCATCCGGTCGAACCAGGTTCTGTGATTCGTTGCCGTCCTGTGGGTAAGTTGAACATGGAAGATGACGGTGGTATTGATGCGAAACTGGTTGCAGTTCCACATGATAAATTGACGCCGATCTACAAAGATGTTCAGGAATATACGGATCTTCCTCCATTACTGATCAGCCAGATCGAACATTTCTTCCAGCACTACAAAGACCTTGAACCAGGTAAATGGGTTAAGCTTAGTGGTTGGGACGGGGCTGATGTTGCAAAACAGGAAGTCATGAGTTCAATTGAAGCTTATGCAGAAGCAAATAAATAATTGCTTTTTGTTCATTGGGCTTTAAATTTTTAAAGCTTGGTATAAAAAAACCTGCACATGATGCAGGTTTTTTTATGGCTTGAATTTCGCGTGAATTAGAATAATTTCACAGGAATGTCTAGCCAGATACGCCATTCGTTGGTGTCACCAATATAGCTAGATTGGTAGTCATCACTCGCCCGGTAATAAGAGTGACGTAAGCGTAAGCTTGCATCTTTCAGGTGACCAGATTGAACGGTATATTTAACCTGGTTAAAAAATTCATGTTCCTGAGCATTGCTGGTGATTAATTCAGCGCGGTTATCCGGATTCGCAACATGGATATCCCAGCCATAAACAAAAGCCGTGGTCCAGTTTAAACCTGGAATGCCATGATTTTTGAAGTTATAGCTGTACTGTAGCTGAGCAGATTTTTCCTTATTGCCAATAAAGTCAGAAAGGTAAGAGTTGGGAAGATACATGCTCTGACCGCCATCAGCATTTTCACCATAATCGTAACCAACATTGCCTGAGTTTTGTTGGTAAGCCAGCATGATATTGTGCACGTCTTTGTTATAGGCACTTGAAACCGCCCAGATTGTATTATGACGGTCTGCCAGATCAGTCGTGGTCTGAGAGTAGGTATTGGCATCCTTGTCAAACTTAGTATGATATCCACTCAAATCTAAAGTTAAAGATGAATCATCTTTCAGGTCATGGGTAGAGTTGACACTCGCATAATGACGTTCCAGTTTATCTTTAACATCAACTCCATAATAAGAGGAGTTAAGGTGGTCATTGAAGTCGTATTTTGCTCCCCAAACTACTGCACTTTTCAGATGACGGCCATCAGTACTAAGTTGGTCTGAATATTGGTCTTTGGTGAATTTACCTGCTGTAAGCTTCAGCTTGTCTATTTCGTTACTTGTGACCAGTACCCCGGTAAAATACTCGGGAACCAGACGTGCGGTATTACTTGCGAGTACAGGAATATCAAGAACCTGAGTACCATAAGTAGCTGTCGTACTGGAAACACGAGCTTTCACATATGCCCCGCCACGTGCCCAGGTACTATAAGGATCCACCCGGCCTTGGGCATCTTTGGCACCATTATTATGCAGTGGAATCATGTTATTCCCCGCGTGTGCATTTTTGCCTATCTTGAAAGATGCATCACCGATAATACCTGCACCAAAACCGACTACACCTTTAGTAAAGCCAGAGTCCAGTTTAACTATCGCCGTTTGAGCAGATGAGCGTGTATCCGCTATACCATTCTTTTTGTCACGGCTTAGAAAACCGGTGCGGAATAAAACCGTACCGTCAGCACCTTCAACAAAACCTTTAGCTTCAGCTTGTTCATTGGCATACACAGATGACACCAAAGCAGCTTGAATCATAACGATCAATGTTAATTTTTTTATATTTTGCATTGGGAGATGACCTTATACAAACTAGTAGAGAATTTTTAAGAATTGTATAAGAATTGATGGAAAAAATGTCATTTTTTATTGCAGATCTTCTATTAAAGTCTAATTTTTTTAACTCAAATTAAAAAATAGCGAAACTTAACGAAAATGGATTTATAACCATTTGGTAAAAAATTAATATAAACAAAAACCTGTTAGAAGGTAAAACTTATCTTTTTAAGAATGCAAAATAAGAAGAAATGGCTTTTATACTGAATAATGTGTAAAAAAATATGATCAAAAAATATGCACGGTTTTTTGGCATAAATTTTAGTTCTTCTAAAAGAAGAATCAAAATAGGGCAAGTTGTAAATAATTATGTATAAGCCTTAAAAAACGGAGGAATGGTGCTCAAATCTTTTGAGTCAAGAAATCACCTAGCACATACTTTTTAGAATAATTTAAATTTTAATTTAAAAACAGAAGCTTATATATTAATTATTTTGTGGGTTTTATTGTTTCGAGTTTCCTTTATCCAGATTGGCATAGCTCTTGCAGTTTCGAGCTTGAGTTTAATCAATGACCATAAAAAACGTCTCAGACGATCTGGGGGAGTCACACAATGAAATCAACATTAAAAGTATTATCTCTTGCTTTATTGGGCGCTGCATCTTCTTTTACTTTTGCTGAGGAACCGGCTGCTGAACATACGGTATCTGGAAATATCAGCGTACTTTCAAGCTATAACCTGCGTGGTATTACCAATACGCCAGAAAATAAGGGTGCTACTTTACAGGGGGGACTGGACTATAACCATGCTTCTGGTTTCTATGCAGGCTGGTGGGGTTCGACATTAGACTATGGTGATGATTTGCCAAATGCCTTTGAAAATGATTTTTACGCGGGCTATAACGGTTCAATCAATGAAGACTGGGGTTATACAGCGGGTTTAACTTATTATTACTATTATGATATTGGCAATACAGGCTCAAATGGTTTTGAAACCATGCTGGGTCTGACGTACAAAGATTTTGGTGTGACTGCTCAAACATTGCTTGAAGATCTTGATTGGGGTAATGCAGGGGATACTTATCTTAAAGGCACCTATAGCTATGCACTGCCAAAAGATTTTAGTCTGGATACTGCACTTGGCCTATATATTTATGCCAAAGATGGCGACATAAAAGGAACAGAAAACAGTTTCGGTTTCCGTCATTTCGATATCGGTCTAAGCAAGCCACTTGCTGATACAGGCATCACCGCCAGCATGAATTATATTTTTGGTGGTTATAACCGTTTTGAAGATAAACAGAAAAATAAAGTGGTATTAGGACTAGGCTACAGCTTCTAATCTTTGGGGTTTAAAAAAGGCGATCTCAGGTCGCCTTTTTTAGTGTTCTAAATCTGCTGCTGCCCGCGATAAGATAAAGCCTCCGACAGATGCTGGCTTTGGATATCGGGACTTTGATGCAAATCGGCAATGGTACGTGCGACACGCAAGACCCGATGATAGCCTCGGGCTGACAAATTTAATTTTTGCTGCGCCAGTTCAAGCATATTCTGAGCAGACTGATCTAATGCGGCATATTGCTCTAGCTGCTTCGGACTCAGACTCATATTCAAGATGTTTTGCCGTTGCATCTGAATTTCATAAGCGGCAATGACGCGTTGTCTGACCGTTTCCGAGTTTTCTGTAGGTCTATTGTCCTGTAACTCATGCGCCTGTAATGGCGGTACATCAATATGCAAATCAATCCGATCCAGCAGGGGACCGGATATCCGGTTCTGATAGCGCTTAATACTTTCCGGCGAACATTGACAGCGGATATCCTGATTAAAGGCATAGCCACATGGGCATGGATTCATGGCAGCCACCAGCTGGAAATTGGCGGGAAAAGTAATCTGGCGTGATGCCCGGGAAATGACAATTTCCTTTGCCTCCAAAGGCTGCCGTAAGACTTCCAGAACCTTGCGGTCGAATTCAGGGAGTTCGTCCAGAAATAAAACCCCTAAATGCGCCAGGGTGATTTCTCCTGGCTTGGGATGTGAACCACCACCGACCAGTGCCACGGCAGAAGCAGTATGATGCGGTGCCCGAAACGGGCGTTGCCCAAAAGGATGATTGGCATTCGCCACTGAATAGATACTGGCGACTTCCAGATTTTCCTGGGTCTTTAAAGGCGGTAAAATACTGGCCAATCGGGAGGCCAGCAAAGTCTTGCCTGTTCCAGGCGGACCACGAAACAGCAGGGAATGACCACCTGCTGCAGCAATTTCTAAAGCACGTCGTGGTCGTAATTGTCCTTTTACATCCGCAAGATCAAACTTATAAAAATGGTCTGTAGCAAGTGAACCGGATTCTATCTGCTGCAAGGACTGTGTCTGGGAAAGATGTTCACACACCTCTTTCAGATGATTGGCTGCGAAGACTTTAAAATCAGGGAGCTGACAGGCTTCCTGGGCATTTGGGCCAGGCAGGATCAGTTGATGCTGATCACTCTGACAGGCAATCGCAATACTCAGGGTTCCACTGACCGGACGTAATTGACCATCAAGGGCCAATTCTCCAATAAATTCAAGATGCTCGGTGCAATCTTCTGGGAGCTGGCCTGAAGCCACTAAAATGCCTAAAGCAATCGGTAAGTCCAGACGTGAGCCATCTTTTGGCAGATCTGCTGGCGCCAGATTAATGGTGAGACGTTTGGTGGGGAATTGAAAGCCGCTATTTAAAATAGCCGACCGTACCCGGTCTTTACTTTCCCGTACTGCTGCTTCTGGAAGCCCCACAATAGTGAGTGAAGGCATGCCCGAACTGACATGAACCTCGACTTCTATTAAAGGTGCATGCAGGCCAAGCAAGCCTCGCGTATAAATTTTGGCAAAAGACATTATTGTTGTTCCAATTTGGTGCGTTATTTTTATAAGTCTGGTGTCTTTTGTGCACTGTACTTGTGCTTATTTTTTGTTCGAAATCTTTTCTTCTAGTGCCTCAACCTGTTTGAGCAATTCATCCAGACGATAATTGGCTTTATTTAGGGCAGTGCGTTGACGTTCAATTTCTTCTTTAGACACCAGATCCATTTTAGCCACAGCTTCATTTAACAGGGCACGGAGATTATGTTCCAAATCTTTCTTAGGTTGTTCGACTTGCTGCATAATTGCTTGTAATAAGGTTTCCATCATCGTCTGATCCATTGCCATAGAAAGGAGCGCACAGTTTAGCATTGCTAAAATGCAGACTATAGTATTTCAGATAAAATATAGACTTATTCGGGCAGAGATATTGTAAAAATCCACATAAAAAATGTCTATTTTTTGAAGATTCAAGGACTTTATAAGTATAAAATAAGGTATAAATAGACCACATGCCGAGCTTTCTAATTTCCCCCGACCTTAGGGATCTTGGCATGAAATTTGAACGTAAAACCTTACTGGTGAAATAAGCCGAAGGAAAACAAACATGAAGCTCGTAACTGCAATTGTAAAACCTTTTAAATTAGATGATGTGCGCGAAGCATTGTCTGAAATTGGTGTTCAAGGCATCACTGTAACTGAAGTGAAAGGCTTTGGTCGTCAAAAAGGCCATACTGAACTCTATCGTGGTGCTGAATACGTTGTAGATTTCCTACCGAAAGTCAAAATTGAAATTGCCATCAGCGATGACATGGTTGACTCAGTAATTGAATCTATCACCCGTGTGGCTAGCACTGGAAAAATCGGTGACGGAAAAATTTTCGTAACTAACTTGGAACAAGTCATCCGTATTCGTACAGGTGAAACAGGGGCAGACGCTGTCTAACTTGGCACGAAGTTTGCTGAGTACCTAATAACTCACAAAAACTTGGTTGGGGGATACGATGAAAAAAATGCTACTCGCGTTCGGCATGGCCGGCGCTCTTTTTGGTGGTTCTGTTGCATGGGCTGAAGAAGCTGCAACAGCAACAACACCAACAGAAGAAATTGTGCTTGTTGAAGAAGCAGGCGATACAACACTAAATATAACAGAGACTACAGCAGTCATTGCTGAAGCAGCGCCAGTCGAAGCCGTAATACCTGCAGAAGAAGAACCAACGCTAGATACTGGTGATACCGCCTGGATTTTAACCTCGACCGCTCTGGTTTTATTGATGACCATTCCTGGTTTGGCGCTATTTTATGGCGGTATGGTCCGCAAGAAAAATGTCCTGGCGACCATGGCACATAGCTTTGTTGCTGCTGCAGTGGTCAGTATTGCCTGGGTCATTATTGGTTATACCCTCGCTTTCGGGGAAGGCAATGCCTTTATAGGTAGCCTGGATAAATTCATGTTAGCGGGAATCACCACAGAAGCACTTTCGGGCACGATTCCTGAAATCCTATTCGTGATTTTCCAAATGACTTTTGCCATTATTACGGTTGCCATCATTAGCGGTTCGATTGCAGAACGTATGAAATTTGGTGCTTTCGTTGCTTTCATCGCACTTTGGGTGGTGATTGTCTATGCCCCAATTACCCACTGGGTGTGGGGTGGCGGCTGGTTAGGTAACGATGGCGCGCTTGATTTTGCCGGTGGTACAGTCGTACATATCAACTCAGGTGTTGCTGGTCTGGTAGCGGCATATATGCTGGGCAAACGTATGGGCTTGGGCCGTGAATCTATGGCACCACATAACTTGACCCTTACAGTGATCGGTGCATCTTTGCTCTGGGTAGGCTGGTTCGGTTTCAATGGTGGTTCTGCACTAGGTGCAAACGGTTCTGCAGGTTATGCCTTGATCGTGACTCAAGTGGCAGCAGCAGCAGCAGCTATCTCTTGGTTAATTACTGAAAAACTGGTGCGTGGTAAAGCTTCTGTACTGGGTGGTGTATCAGGTGCAGTTGCAGGTCTGGTCGTAATTACTCCTGCTGCAGGTTTTGTGACCGTAGGCGGTGCGCTGGCGATGGGTCTGATCGGTGGTGTGGTGTGTTTCTGGGGGATTACGGCACTGAAACGCGCATTGAAAGCCGATGATTCTTTGGATGCTTTTGGCCTGCATGGCGTAGGTGGTATTGTAGGTGCGATTTTAACAGCCTTCTTTGCCAGCGAATTCATCATGGGTGACAATGCCCCTGCCAATGTTATGCATCAGCTGTGGGTGCAAGTGGAAGGTGTACTGGCGACAATCGCTTATTCTGCAATCATGACCTTCATTATCCTGAAAGTCATCGACTTGATCATTGGAATCCGTGTGACATCTGATGATGAGCGTATGGGGCTGGATTTGAGCCAACATGGCGAACGTGTCGAATAATAATAACTATCTCATAATCAATATATAGTATAAAACAGCCCGAATGGGCTGTTTTTTTTCTATATGTTGCGTAAAGCTCTACAAAGTTTGTAATTTTTGCTACACTCGGAAATCATCTGGATTTGCTCAATTAAACCGCTATGCATTGCCCATTTTGCAATACTGCAGACAGTAAAGTGATTGATTCACGCCTGGCAGCTGAAGGCTGTCAGATTCGTCGTCGTCGTGAATGTGTCAGTTGTAATGAACGCTTCACTACCTTTGAAAGTTATGAAGTGGTGATGCCACGTGTCATCAAGTCAGATGGCAAGAATGAGCCTTTCGATGAAGCCAAACTACGTCGCTCCCTGATGCATGCCTTGCAAAAACGCCCGGTGACCCAGGAACAGATTGAAACCGTGCTAAGTGATATCCAGCTACAGATTCGCCGTCTGGGTGAGCGTGACGTGAAATCACGTACCATCGGTGAAATCGTGATGCAGTCTTTATTTGCTCTGGATCATGTTGCCTATGTACGTTTTGCCTCGGTCTATCAGGATTTTCAGGATGTCGAAGCTTTTCGTCATCAGATTGAACAGATGCAACAACGAGAATTACACGAATAAACATGGCTGAATTGAATCAAGATCGAGTCTGGATGCAGCGTGCCATTGAATTGGCTCGTCAAGGGCAATATTCCACCAAACCGAATCCGAATGTCGGCTGTGTCATTGTTAAAGATGGCATCGTGATTGGTGAAGGCTTTCATCCCCAAGCCGGCCAGTCACATGCTGAAGTCTTTGCGCTGCGTCAGGCCGGTGAACAGGCACGTGGTGCAACCGCTTATGTGACTTTAGAACCTTGTGCGCATTATGGCCGGACCCCGCCTTGTGCCAAGGGTCTGGTTGAAGCAGGTGTGGCTAAAGTTGTTGTGGCCTGTCCTGATCCCAATCCGCTGGTGGCCGGCAAGGGCGTACAGATCCTGAAAGATGCGGGCATTGAGATAGACGTTGGCATTTGTGAGGATGAAGCGCATCAGCTGAATCAAGGTTTCCTGAAGGCTATGGCAACCGGCCAACCTTATGTGCGTTTAAAAATTGCCTCAAGCCTGGATGGCCGTACCGCGATGGCATCGGGTGAATCAAAATGGATTACCGGTGTGGAAGCACGTCAGGATGTACAGCACTGGCGTGCGATTTCAGGCGCGGTGATCACCGGGATTGATACGGTTCTTGCGGATGACTGTGAACTGAATGTGCGTCAACTGGACGGGATTGAAGATATCAAGACCGTGGTGCAACCAAAACGGATTATTCTGGACCGTCAGGGGCGTTTACCACTCAACGCAAAAATTTTAGCGCAAGCCGACACCGTGATGGTGATGGGGCCATTTCGTCAGGAGCTTGCAGAACTGGGTGTGCTACACTTGCCGGTACAGCCTTTAGCAGAATTATTAAAGCAACTGGTTCAGCAACATCAGATTTATGATGTGTTGGTGGAAGCAGGAGCCACTTTATCTACGGCATTTTTACAACAAAAATTGGTTGATGAACTGATCAGTTACGTTGCACCAACCTTATTAGGCCAGTCTGCGCGTACCATGTTTAATGCAGAATTCAGCCTTATGGCCGAACAACTCCGATTTAAGCTGCGCGATGTGACTCGCTTGGGTGATGACGTGCGCTTCAGGCTAATTCCTTTTCAAGAGACACTATGAGTTCAGAGCCTACGGTTTATCATAAACGTCGCCATGCGGCGCGTACCACCGATGAATATCTTTTCCATCAACTGGTTCCTTATCTGGGCAATAAGCGCCGTTTACTGCATTTGATTCTGGAAGCTCTAGAGAGTACAGGAACCCTGAAACGTAGCGATGGCCGTGCGCCGATCTTTGCTGATTTTTTTGCCGGTTCAGGTGTGGTTTCACGTTTGGCCCGCCAGAATGGTTATCGCGTCATTGCCAATGACTGGGAACCGTATAGCCATGCGTTAAATCATGCGGTACTGGCCTGTACGGAAGCACCGGCTTTTAAAGAACTTGGGGGCTATCAGAAAGCCATTGACTACCTGAACCGTCTGCCGGAAGTTAAAGGCTGGGTGACGCATAACCTGTGTCCGCGTAATGATGAAATCTATGATCCAGCGCGTGACCGTTTGTTCTTCAAGCGTCGTAACGGCATGCGTATTGATGCGATTCGTCAGCAGATTGCCGCCTGGCAGGCCCAAGGTGCAATTGATGATGTGGAAATGTCTGCCTTGCTGGCCCCTTTGCTGTATTCCGCCAGTTTTGTCAGCAATACGTCTGGTGTTTTCAAAAGCTTCCACCATGGCTGGGGCGGGAAAACCCAAACTGCGCTGGAACGGATTGAATCATTGCTGTGGCTAACGCCAAGCCGTTTTTGCGAGTCGGATCAGAAAAAGGGAATGGCCGCAGAAATGTGGTGTGTTGATGCCCAGCATCTGGCCAATCAGATGAGCGGTTTTGAAGTAGACGTGGCTTATCTGGATCCACCGTATAATCAGCATGCGTATAGCAGTAATTATCATGTGCTGAATGCGCTGACCTTATGGGATCAAGCCGATTTGCCAACCCCGGACACCAAAGGCTTTAAGAGCGGAATTGACCGGGCATGGCGTAAAGAGCGACCGAGCCAGTACAACTCTTCTAAATATGCCAAAGAAGCCTACGAGAGCCTGCTGGCCACCATCAACGCGCGCTTTATTCTGACCAGTTATTCAACCGACGGGAATATCAGCGCCACCGATTTATTACAGGCCAACCTGAAACGTGGCCGGGTCAGCTTACTGACCCAGGATGTACCGCGTTATCGTGTTAGTAAACAGCGTCAGTCCGAACGTGCCCGGGTACTGGAATTTATTGTGATTACGGATACGCATGCCAAGTCCGGTCCGCCAATCCGCCAGTTACTCAGCCAGTTGCATCATTATGCAGAATTGGGCGGTGTGGATACGACCGGCGTTAGTACCCAGCTGGCTCTCTGGTAAAAGAAATTTAAAGGAAATAAAAATGTTTACAGGTATTATCGAAAGCCTCGGCAAAGTCGAAAGTCTGCAAAGCGTTGGCGGTGATGTACGTTTGCGGATCCAGACCGATCTGGACATGTCCGATGTACATTTGGGTGATTCTATTGCGACCAACGGTATTTGCCTTACAGTCATTGACTGGGGCGAGAACTGGTATGCGGCTGATGTTTCCCGTGAAAGCCTGAACCGGACTACACTGGGTAACTGGAAAGCAGGCCAGCCTGTCAATGTCGAAAAAGCCATGTTGCCGACTACGCGTTTTGGCGGTCATATTGTGTCAGGTCATGTGGATGCAGTCGGCGAAATCACGCTGGTTCGTGAAGACGCCCGCTCGATTTATTATGAAGTGACGGCACCGGCCGAAATTGCCAAATACCTGGCAGAAAAAGGCTCGGTTACAGTCGATGGCATCAGTCTGACGATTAATCATTTGCGTGGCAGTGTCATTAGTCTCAACCTGATTCCGCATACAGCGGAGCGGACCAATATCGGTACCTGGAAGGTGGGAACCAAGGTCAACCTGGAAGTTGATGTACTGGCACGTTATATCGAACGTTTATTGCTGGGTGATAAAGCAGCTGAAACCACTGAACAATCGAAAATCAGCATGGATTTTCTGGCTGAAAACGGTTTCTTAAAATAAGAAAAATGCTGATTTACTAAACAGTCTGATTGAAAAATTAGACTGTTTTTTTATTTTTCGGGATAATCAGCAGTTCAACTTGCAAATATTGCCTGGGTGGACGGGTCGAATGCTCGATTTTTTACTTAACTTGGAACAGTCATTGCCGCTATTGCTCGATCAATACGGGGTATGGATTTATGCAATTCTGTTTCTGGTGATTTTTGCAGAAACCGGTTCTGTATTTTTCTTTTTTCTGCCGGGTGACAGCTTGTTACTGGCTGTGGGAGCGTTATGCGCCAGCAGTGATATCGTGACCTTGCATTCCATGGGGTTGTTGCTATTTACTGCTACAGTGCTGGGTTATAGCGTGAATTATTACACTGGGAAAGTTCTCGGTTTAAAATATTTCAATCAGCATTCACGTTTTTTTAAGCCAGAATATATGGTGAAAACCAATCACTATTTTATGAAACATGGTGGTAAAACTATCGTGATTGCGCGCTTTATTCCCTTTGTTCGCTCATTTGGCCCTTTTGCTGCAGGATCGGCCCATATGAGTTTTGCCACATTCAGCTTCTATAATATTGTGGGGGGTATACTCTGGATTGGCACTTTATTAAGTATTGGTTATCTGCTCGGAAATGCCGCCTTTATGCTGGCCGACTTTTTCTAGGATAAAACTAAAAAAGCCCGAATGTTCGGGCTTTTTATGTGAAAGGATGATCTAACTATTGCGTGGCTGCTCAGAAAATTCAGAGTTTTGAATGATATACTCAATTTCTTCTTTGGCTGCAGCACGCATTTTCTCTCTGAGTGCATTGACAGTTTGCTCAATCACCGCTTCTGCCTCAAGTTCCAGACGTAAACGCACACTTTCTAATTCGGATAAAATGTTCTGGTCCTCAATCTGGATGCGGCCTTTGGCAAAGTCAAAAGTATGCTCAGGGTTTTTCCGAAAGCGGTCAACATAGTGCTGCACTTCAGTCTTTAGATGCATATTCATTTCAGCAAGCATTTGGTTCTGTTCGCTCAATTTTCGCTGTTCTTCAAGACGTAGCTGTTCTAGATAGGCTTGTTCTTCGGCACGCTTTTCGGCCAGAGCTTTTTCGAGCGCGAGCTGTTTGCGAATACGGGCTTCTTCAATCAATTCGGCCTTGCGCTGCGCATAGGCTGCTTCAATCTTGCGTTCAGATTCCTGCTGCAAGCGCTGCTCACGACTCTGCCATTCCTCCAAAGACGTTTCAGGTTTTAAAATATCGCAGATACGAGAGAGGTCATCGATAAAGGTCTGACGTACAGCTTCCGGCACATTTAACCAGCGCTGTTTAAAATCGGGACCTACATTTAATGCCACGTGCCTCTCCTTATGAATAATATCGGTTAAAGCTTATGGGTGTTTGGCTCAATGCCTAAACGACGATACTGTTTGAATTTTTCACGGCCCTGCTGTTTAGCCGTTTCTTGGTTTTCAATAATCTCAATAATGTGACTAAATTTCGCGTAAGGTTCAAGTGCTTCCGGATTAAAATTGAAAATAATCCAGTCAGACTCTTCAGGTAGCCTTGCCGAAATACAGACCGTGGCCTGAGGCTGGTCAATGCCATGGGGAATAAAACTGCCTGGATCAAAGCTCCACAGGCGTTCATCCAGCTGTTGCTGCAATTCGGCATTAGCACACAGTAACCAGATCCGCGCCGGCTGGCGCAGAATCTTGCGGCATAAACGGCAAGCGCTGTCCACTTGCCGTTCAGGGCTTTTTTCAAATAAATAAAAGCTGACTTTAGCCATTCGACTGAACGCGGTTGGCTAGGAATTGCATCAATAGTGGGACAGGACGGCCGGTTGCACCTTTATTGGTACCTGAGTTCCATGCCGTACCTGCAACATCCAGATGTGCCCAGCGATATTCACGGGTAAAACGTTGTAAGAAGCAGGCAGCAGTCACAGAACCGGCTTTTGGACCACCGATATTGCCAATATCTGCAAATAGTGAGTCAAGCTGTTCCTGATAGTCTTCCAGTACCGGCATACGCCATACCCGGTCAAACGAATCTTGACCGGCAGTTTCCAGCTCTGCTGCCAGTTTATCATCTGGTGTGAACATACCGGTTAGCACTGAACCTAAAGCGACCACACAAGCACCAGTTAAAGTTGCAATATCAATCACTAAAGCAGGATTGAAACGTTTTACATAAGTCAGGGTGTCGCATAGCACCAGACGGCCTTCGGCATCGGTATTCAGGATTTCGACGGTCTGACCACTCATTGTGGTCACGATATCGCCAGGACGGGTGGCTTTGCCTGAAGGCATATTCTCTGCTGCAGCAATGGTACCTATGACATGCAATGGTAAGCGGGACTCACACAATGCACGCATCGTGCCGAGCACAGAGGCTGCACCGCACATGTCGTATTTCATTTCGTCCATGCCTGCGCCTGGTTTGAGAGAAATACCGCCGGTATCAAACGTAATGCCTTTACCTACCAGCACGACCGGTGCTTCGCTACGCTCTGACTGATACTCTATGCTGATAATACGGCCCGGACGCTCTGAACCCTTACTTACTGCAAGGAAGGCACCCATGCCTAAATCTGCCATCTGCTGTTCGTCCAGCACCGTGACTTTAAGCAGGTCTGGATATTCAGCGGCCAAAGCCACCGCCTGTTCTGCAAGATATTCAGGGAAACAGATATTGCCTGGACGGTTACCTAGGTCACGTGCCAAGTTTTGTCCGTTCTGCACTGCTTGTACCAGTTGCAACTGTTCGGTAGTTAATACGCTATGGGTGGCAATCAGGTCGATCTGCTCAAGTACAAATTCATTTTTCTTGGATTTGTATTCATCATAACCATAGCTGGCCTGAGTTAGAAACAGGGCAAACAGATAATGGAATTCTTGTGGAAGCTGGTTCAGGTCTACAGAAATCTGTTTGAATTTTTTTTGAGTGGCCTGAATAATAGTCTGTGCGATTTTTGCAAGTTTGGCCGGTTGCAGTTCAGCAACTTTGCCCAAGCCGATCAGTGCGGCATGGCTAGACTGACTTACCTGACCAATTAGGCTCAGGCTTTCGGCCAATGCTGCCTTGAATTGAGAGGCTTCAATTAATGTGTCTAAATTATTGATTTGATAGGTTGCTGTTGTATTCTGAAGCTGTTCTGAGTCAACTAAAATCAACAAAGATTGACTTGATCCATTCTCTGGGAATGACGTATTAATTGTAAGTTTCATATTCTGTTTTCACGCCTGTCTAGATTGGTAAATCATTCAGTCATTGAAACATTTATCTGAATAGATTTTCAATGGGCTGAGCGGCTTAGGTTTTATATTTTTGCTATTCGGGTAAACTAGCACTCGTTTTATAGACCTTATTTTGGAAGAATTAATTTGATTATTCGGCGTTATCTGGTCAAGCAAGTTATCTCGACATCCTTGGTGGTGATTGCCTTATTGACTTTGATCATGATGGGTGGTCGACTGATCAAGTATTTTGGGGTCGCTGCACAAGGCCGTCTGGATGCAGGCATTCTATTTAGCATTATTGGCTACCGGCTGCCTGAATTCTTGACCCTGATTCTTCCACTCGGTTTCTTTATTGGACTGATGCTGGTTTTTGGCCGTTTATATGTCGATCATGAAATGGCCGTCCTGAATGGTAGTGGTGTCAGCCGGCATCAACTGGCGCGCTTGCTAGTGCCGATGACCCTGGTATTTTTGATTGCTCAGGCGGGACTCATGCTTTGGGCTGCACCTTGGGGAATACGCCAGTTTGAAGCCCTGACCACCAGTCAGGCGGTACGTACCGGTTTTGATCTGGTACGACCCAAAGAATTTATCTCTTCCGGACCCTATACCATTTATGCGGGTGACCTGTCTGAAGACCGTAAAAACTTAAAAGATATATTCTTCTATCAGCGTGCGCAAAAAGAAGGCAAGCCGGATGTGATGATTCTGGCACAGGAAGCGACCCGAATCGAAATACCAAATGATGCTGCCAATGTGGTAGATCTGGTCCAGGGGCGCCGTTATGAGATTTATCCGGGTACACCGCAGTATACTCAAGCTGAATTTGAAAGTTATCGTCTGCGCCTGGAAAGTAATGAAGAAGTAGAGTTTGCCAGTACTGACGTTGAAGCCTTGCCGACTTCGCAATTATGGAAGAACCGTCAGGATCCTGTGGTGGCCAGTGAACTGGGCTGGCGGGTGTTTGTGCCTTTTGCCATTTTGATTGCCCTGATCTTGGCTGTGGCCTTATCTGAGGTAAGTCCACGACAGGGTCGTTATCTTAAGTTATTTCCTGCCCTCATGATCTTTGCCAGCCTGATCGTCGCCCTGATGGCGATCAAAACCCGGGTCAGCAAGGCGGAAATGGGCATTTGGGCTTATCCATTGGTCCTGATCATATATGCCATAGCCGGTGCATTGTTCTCACGTAAACAGAATTTGGCGCCAAAAATTAAAAAACGGATTCAGCGAGTGAGGTCTTAACAATGTTAGCACGTCGTATAGTTGCCAAACATGTGACCGGAACCACCGCGCTGGCGATGCTTGGGGCAACCGCTGTTCTTTCAGGTCTGCAGGTCTTATTTACGTATTTAGGTGAATTGGGTTCCCTGAAAGAAGGCTATGGCGCCTGGGATGCCTTGAAATATGTACTCTGGGAAGCGCCGAAATATTTGTATGAAATCCTGCCGATTTCTGCACTGATTGGTGCAGTATTGGGACTGGGCACATTAGCTTCGAATAGTGAGCTGATCGTGATGCGTTCGGTGGGTGTAAGCTTATGGCGTATAGTCGGCTGGGTCATCCGTTCAGCATTGCTATTGGTCGTATTATCGTTTGCCCTGAGCGAGTGGGTGATTCCATATACCAATGAACAGGCCAAAGCAGTCAAAAGCTATAACAAGCCAGTCAAAATTGGTGAAGTGAAAGGTTACTGGACGCGTGAGGGTAATCGCTTTATCTATATTGATTATGCCAACGCCAAGGGCCAGCTGAAAAATGTACAGATGCTGGACTTTGATGACAATTACCGACTGCGGGGTACTCTGGATGCCAAGCAGGGTGAATTCGTCAAAGATGGGGCTTGGAAACTAGATAGCACAGAACAGTTTGATATTTTACAAAACGGCAATGCGACACTGGTACAGCATGATGAGCAACCACTGGCTTTGGCTTTGCAGCCGAAATATGTGCATATGGTCACGATTGATCCGGAAGATTTATCACCAAGTCAGTTAGTGAGCTTTATGAGCTATATGCATGAATATAGTCAGGTACCTAAAACCTATCAGCTGGCCTTCTGGCAGAAAGTCGGTTCGCCATTTGCCCTGATTGCGCTGGTAGTGATTGCCTGTTCATTTATCTTTGGGCCATTGCGTCAGCAATCGATGGGCTTCCGTTTGGTGATTGCGTTATTCGCAGGGTTAGGCTTCTTCTATCTGCAGGATTTTCTCGGCTATGCCAGTCTGATTTATGCACCCTCACCAGCCTGGTTCGTATTTATTCCCATTCTGATCATGTTTGGTATCGGGGGATATCTGCTGCATCGGGCACGCTAAATCACAGGGAAATAGAACAAATCAATCATCATGAGAGGCCTAAACCATACCCGGGTCATGGCCTCTTTTTATAAACTTCGCTAAAATAGAGCGATTAATTCGTAGACGAACAGAGTATTTCATTATGACGGATGCAACTGCTGGCAAAATCCCTCACGTTTTGGTGATTATGGATGGTGTGGGTCATCGCGAAGCGGTCGAAGACAATGCGTTTTTAGCAGCTAAACGACCAAATTTAACTGCAATGCAGAACAAGCATCCACATGGTTTGATCTCGGGTTCAGGTGAAGATGTTGGCCTGCCGGATGGCCAGATGGGTAACTCGGAAGTCGGACATATGAACCTCGGTGCAGGCCGTGTGCTGTATCAGGACTTTACCCGAATTACCAAAGACATTCGTACAGGTGACTTCTTTGAACATGAAGTGCTGGTCGATGCAGTAGAGAAAGCCAAAGCTGCAGGTGGGGCAGTACATTTGCTTGGCCTTTTGTCTGAAGGCGGTGTGCACTCACATGAAGATCATATCGTGGCGATGGCAGAGCTCGCACTGAAACGTGGTGCCAAAGTCTATTTACATGCATTTTTAGATGGTCGTGATACACCGCCTAAAAGCGCACAGCCTTCATTAGAAAAACTCGATGCACTATTTGCGCAATATCCAGGTCAAGGTCGTATTGCGACCATGATCGGCCGTTATTTTGCCATGGACCGTGACAATCGCTGGGATCGTGTTGAACAGGCCTATCGTTTGCTGACTGAAGGTGAAGCGGTTCGTAACACAGCAACTGCAGTCGAAGGTCTGGAACAGGCCTATGCAGCTGGTGAGTCGGATGAGTTTGTCAAAGCGACCCGTATTGGCGAGCTGGCAAAAATTCAGGATGGCGATAGCGTGGTGTTCATGAACTTCCGTGCTGACCGTGCCCGTGAATTGACCCGCGCATTTGTGGAAAAAGACTTTGCCGGTTTTGAACGTAAAGTGGTGCCAAATCTGGCGAAGTTTGTCATGCTGACGCGTTATCAAGCCACGATTGATGCACCTGTGGCGTATATGCCTGAAGCATTGGTCAACTCGATTGGCGAATACCTGTCAAACCTGGGCAAAACCCAGCTGCGTATTGCGGAAACAGAAAAGTATGCCCATGTGACTTTCTTCTTCAGTGGCGGTCGTGAAGACGAATATCCGGGTGAGAAACGTATCCTGATTCCATCGCCAAACGTAGCCACTTATGACCTTAAACCGGAAATGAGTGCTTATGAAGTGACTGATGAACTGGTTGCTGCGATCAATTCAGGTGAATTTGACCTGCTGGTGGTGAACTATGCCAATGGGGATATGGTCGGCCATACTGGCGTATTCGATGCTGCGGTAAAAGCAGTTGAAGCGGTTGATACCTGTTTGGGTAGGGTTTACGAAGCCGTGATGGCGCAAAAAGGTCATATGATTGTGACTGCCGATCATGGTAACGTTGAGCAGATGCAGGACTACCACAGTGGTCAGGTACATACCCAGCATACGACTGAATTGGTTCCATTTATTTATGTCGGCCCAACTCAGGCCACAATCGTGGAAGGTGGGGTGCTGGCAGATGTCGCACCGACTTTATTAAGCCTGATGCAAGTTCCGGTACCGGCTGAAATGCAGGGCCGTAACCTGATTCAGCTTGATGCATAATCTTTAATAAAATTCTGAAAAGGTAAAAGAATGACAAGAACACGCTGGAAGTCTGTCGTAATACTATGCTTACTGATGTGTTTGAGTCATTCAGCCTGGAGTGCCGGCTCCGACGAGCCGGCATTCGATGATATGGAAATGAATGGACAGGTGTATTCTGAAATTCCTGTGGCTTCCATTCAGGAATTCGTACAAATTTATGGCATTGTAAAAGACAATTATATTCAAGATAAAAATGACGATGCCTTGTTTCAGCAGGCCATTCAGGGCTTGGTCAGTGGCCTGGACCGCTATTCCCGTTATTTGTCTCCTGAAGATTATAAACAGCTGCGTGAATATACCGAAGGAGAGCTGGCCAGCATTGATTTCGACCTGCAGTTTGATCCACGACTGAAGCAATGGGTGATTCGAGGTCTGAGTGACGACGCCGATTCAGCCAAACAGGGTCTGCGAAATGGTGTCACCGTTTATAAAATTGACGATCAGGTATTAAGCAGCCTGAATCAGGTGCAGGTCCGGCAATTACTCAGTGGAGCAGTTGGCTCTACGCTCACGGTTCAGCTTTCTCCCCAAAGTCCGGCCTTTCGTCTGGTACGCAATACCAAGCTGGATACCGAAATTAAATCGAGCTTGCACAATAATCAGGTCCTGGTTTTACAGGTTAAAGTTTTTCAGCAAGATACTGCCAATGAAATCAAACGACTGATTGAAAGTTATTCGGATAAACGCTTAAAAGCCGTATTATTTGATCTGCGCAATAACCCGGGGGGCTTACTCTCTGCAGCAGTGGAATCTGCCGATTTATTTTTGAATCAGGGCGTGATTGTATCGACCAAAAGCCGGGCTGAAGGTAACCAGCAATTTCAGGCCTTGCCGAGTTTTGAGTTTCAGAATCTAAAAGTTGGGGTGCTGATTAATAACCGCTCGGCTTCTGCAGCAGAAGTCTTTACTGCCGCCTTAAAAGAGCATAACCGTGCCTGGGTAGTGGGTGAAAAAAGCTATGGCAAAGGGGTGGTACAAAAACTCTTTCCTTTAAGCAACGGTTCGGCTCTACAGATGACCGTATCGCAATACTTTAGCCCGAGCGGGCAGATGATTGAAGGACGGGGAATACAGCCGCATTTCAATTATCCATTCAAGCAGGAGATGCGTGAGGAGAGCTATCTGGACCATGTCACAGACTTGCTGCTCCAGCAAAAATAATTATTCGTCTTCTTCAGTATCGAGTCCGAACTTTTTTAAACGATAGCGCAGGGAACGGAACGACATGCCGAGTTTCTTGGCGGCCAGTGTCCGGTTCCAGTGGGTCATATTCAGCGCATTCAGTAAAATTTCTTTTTCTACCTTTTCCAGATATAGCTCCAATCCTTCTTCAGGCAGCTTTCTAGGGGCAATCAGGGTTTCGGTCGCAATGATCTCGCTCGTAAGTGTATTTATCTCCTGAGAGCTGTTTAGTGCCTGACGTAGGGGTGCACTCTGCAGATGCTGAAGATCAATCCGTTCTTCATCACTCAAGGTAATTGCACGTTCCATAATATTACGCAATTCACGTACATTACCGGGGTAATATTGCCCCAATAAAAACTCTTTACTGCGTTCAGTCAGTTTTTTATTGGGAATTCCCCATTCTTGGCAAATTTTCTGAATAAAGTGTTCAGCCAGTAACAGAATGTCCTGGCCGCGTTCGCGCAGCGGCGGTAAAGTCAGATCCATGACATGAATACGGAAATATAAATCCTGACGGAATTTTCCCTGTTGCACCAGGGCTTCCAGATCCTGATGGGTAGCACTGATCACGCGGAAATCCACATCAATTTCGGTATCTGAACCGAGTGGACGAATACGTTTTTCCTGTACGGCACGTAACAGTTTGACCTGCATGGAAAGTGGCAGTTCTGCAATTTCATCCAGAAACAGGCTGCCGCCATGTGCAGATTGAATCAGGCCCTGTTTGTCCTGCGCAGCGCCGGTAAAGCTGCCTTTTTTATGTCCAAACAGTTCGCTTTCCATCAGTTCAGTCGGAATGGCACCACAGTTGATTGCAATAAAAGGCCCTTCATTGCGGTTGCTCAGGCGGTGGACCAGATTGGCCACGACTTCCTTGCCAGTGCCGGATTCACCCGTAATAAAAACCGGTGCCTGGGATCGGGCAATTTTTTGTAAGGTAATACGTAATTGCTGAATCGGCAGGGATTGTCCAATCAGCATTTTATGTTCGAGCGCTTCATTCGGATTATTATGCGAATAATCTACCGGTTTATTCAGGGCCTTTTGGAGTAGCTGTTCCAGGTGTTTCTGGTTAACCGGTTTACTGACAAAATCAAAAGCCCCTGCTTTGAGTGCAGCAATGGCAATTTCCATGTTGCCATAGGCAGTCAGGACCGCGACCGGAACTGCGGGATAGAGCTTACCAATCCAGTCCACTAATTCCAGACCATTGCCGTCGGGCAGGTTCAGGTCAGTCAGGCAGGCATCATATTGATGATTGGCAAGATATTTTTTAGCATCTTCTAGTCGATGAGTAATGTGGGTACGAATTCCCATACGCAGTAGTGACATTTGCATGAGGGTACATAAATCTTCCTCATCATCCACCAAGAGTACTAGTGGTTGTTGTTCCCCATTCATCTTCCTTGACCCCTTTATAGCGTGATACGTTGACAGCTGATGCGAAAGCATGCGCCCTGTTCTTGTTGTATATAGTTTAATTGTGCCTGATTTGCTTCACAAAAACTATGTGATAAATACAGTCCTAATCCGGTACCGCTAATTGAAGTGCTAAAAAAGGGTTTAAACAGTAAGGCCTGGTCATGTACAGCCACGCCCGAGCCAAAATCTCGTATGTCAATCCAGACCCGATGTTCATAGGGATGCACATTCAGCTGAATATAGGCTGCATCTGCTGCATTGTGGCGAATGGCATTACGAATCAGGTTAATCAGGATTTGCCGGAACTGTGCTTCATCAAATTGAATCATGAGGGGGATATCAATATTAAATTGAATCTGATCGCGAATATCAGCCAGATCTTCCTGGATAAATAACGGGATAAATTCATTAAGATGAATCGGCACCGGATGGGTTTCTTTATTTTTGACCATATTCAGTGTGTCCTGAATAATCCGGTCAATCCGGGTGGCCTGTCGGCCAATCATCTGCTGGAGTAGCTGTTGCTGTTCAGTTTCCGAGTCCAGATATAAATCATTGGCCTGCACAATGGCTGCCAGGGGATTGCGAATTTCATGCGCAATACTGGCAGAGAGCTGACCTAAAGCAGCAAGTTTGAGCTGTTGCACCTGCTGATTCAGCTTTTTGGCATCCTGCAACACAAGCAGCATGAGGGTCTGGTGCGGTACAATCAGCTTTTGTACCTGCACATGAATGTTATAGCGACTTTGCTGGGATTCAAACTGAAAACGCTCACCATTTTCCAGCGTTTCAAACTGGATCAGTTCAAATAAATCAGGTTGTGAGTGGTATAGGGTAAACTTCTCATGACCATATTTGGATTCAATTCCCAGAAGATTGCAGGCGGCAGGATTGCTGAGTACCACATGATAGTTTTCATCCAGTACCAGATAGCCGGTTTCGATCTGTTCCAGAATATAGCGGTTGATATTCTGTAAGCGATACAGTTCTAGAGATTGAGAAAAGTTTAGATTTTCCAGAATCTGAAAACGGCGTACGGCAATTTGTCCGGTGCCATAAACCATAAAGAATAAAAAAGCCAGTAAGGCACTATTACTGATATTACTCAGCGAAGAAAATGCAAAAATGCTGCCGATAAAATGCTGGTAAATTACGCTGATAACAGCAACCAGCGTGACCACCAAGGCCTTTTTTGCATCCAATAATAAGGATGCAGAAAAGATGGTGATTACAAACAGCAGTCCGATCTGCAGATTAGGGCCATCACTGGCCAAGGTCAGCAAACTTAAAATGCAGACATCGCTAAAGAAAATCATGATCAGCTGCGGCTGGATCAGATGTCTGATCCATTTTAATGCAAACAGCTGTACAGTATTGATCGCTATCCCGACTCCCAGTGCATAATAATACAGCTGCGGATATTGGTAATCTGTATTCAGTTCGGGATAGGTCAGCAGAAAAATCAGCAGCAGACCAGTGCTGATCAGCAGGCGATAAGCGCTATACCAGATACCTAGATGGTATTGATTCAGTTCTGCATAGTTTTTTTGTTGTGCTATATGCACCATGATTCACCAAAGGCTAAGGTTTAATCAGCCCATAGCGCATGGCCAGATGAGTCAGTTTTACATCACTGTCAATATTCAGTTTTTCAAAAATACGGTAACGATAGGTATTCACGGTTTTAACACTGACAAAGAGTTTGTCGGCAATTTCCTGGGCGCTGATACAATTCACCACCATCATGGCCACTTGCATTTCCCGTTCTGAAAGTGCATCAAAAGGCGACTGTTGTGTATCGGAAAGGTAAGAACTGGCGAGCTGCTCGGCAATGTCGGCACTAAAATATTTGCCGCCTTGCATGACTTTATTAATCGCCCGTACCATTTCCGTAATGGGGGCACCCTTGGTGATATAGCCTTTGGCACCTGCTTTAAGAAGTAAAGAGGGATAAGGTTCTTCTGCCAGGCCACTGACCGCTAGTACTTTGGTTTCAGGCGCCGTCTGTAGCAGGCGGCGCGTAGTTTCTACGCCGCCAATACCCGGCATGTTGACATCTAATAGCACTACATTCGGATGATGTTGACGAACCAGAGAGATTGCTTCTTCACCAGATTCAGCCTGGCCAATTACCTGAACCTCCGCATGGTCTTCCAGCATTCTGCAAATTCCAGTACGTACTAATTCATGGTCGTCCACAACTAAAACTGTGATCACCTATACTCTCCCTCTATTAAAAAAATCATTTTTTTGTTACATAAAGCAAAATAAGCTTGCAATGAAAGTACAAAATTAGCAATCCTATTCGCAAGATTAAATCTGAAACCTAGCACACAGTGTCAAGAACAAAAAATGTTCAGGATTGTGTTTAAATGTAAGGCATATTAGAGGTAATACGCAAATCAATCTTACCTCTGTTAGTTGAGTGAAGGAATAATGAAGAAAATAAACAAGTCTCTAAGGCATCTACTCGGCCTGTCCGTGTTAATCAGCATGAGCACGACAAGTTTTGCCGAGATCATTATGAATTCTGGCACAGCAGAGGGCGGATCCAGTATCAGCTGGTCTTCTGAAGAAGTTAACCAGTTAATGAGCGATGATTTTAATGCATCTGCCAACGAACCTTCACCACCTGGTTCAGCTACAGTGATGACCACTTTGCGTCCGGCCGGAACAGTAGCGCCAGCAGCAGTCAAGCCAGCCTATACCGCACCACAGATTATTGATACCAATCATTTTAGTAATCAACCTTCTGTAAATGCACGGGCTGCACTGGTCATGGATGCACAAACCGGTGAAGTGCTGTTTAGTAAAAATACCAATACTGCCTATCCGATTGCATCCATTACCAAATTAATGACAGCCGTGGTCATTTCAGATGCACGGTTGAATATGTCAGAAAAAATCACCTTGCAACAGGCTGATTTTTCCTGCTCAGGGTGCAAGAGCTCAAGCTCGACCTTAAGAGCAGGGGATAGTATGAACCGTGCTGAAGCATTGTTATTTGCCCTGATGAAGTCTGAAAATCCGGCTGCGGCAGCTTTAGCACGTACTTATCCTGGTGGTCGCTCAGCGTTTATTGCCAAAATGAATGCAAAAGCCAAAGAACTCGGGATGAATTCTACTCACTTTATGGAATCAACAGGTTTGCATCCAGGTAATGTGGCCTCCGCCCGTGACTTGGGGATTTTGGTGAATACTGCTTCTCAATATGGCCTGATTCGCCAGTTCTCAACAACACCAAGCTATGACTTTAACTTGGGCTACCGCGTGCTGAAATCCAATAATACCAATGCACTGGTACGCAATGGCGGCTGGAATATCAATATTTCTAAAACCGGTTTTATTAATGAAGCAGGGCGCTGTGTTGTAATGCACACGACCCTGAATAACCGTCCGGTGGCAGTGGTATTATTGGGGGCTAACAGTTCGCAGGCACGCACGAATGATGCCACCCGTTTAATGACTTGGGTAACTCAGCAACCAAAACGAATCTAATTTATTGGTTCATAAAAAAACCCTGCAATCGCAGGGTTTTTTTTATGCTGACAGAAATTACATATTTGACAGAATTGAGTCTTTTACCTGAGCCATAGTTGCATCAATCGACAACATTACGGCATCAGCACATTGTTTAATTGCGGTGTCAGGATCTTTCAGACCATTACCCGTTACGGTACATACGATCACTGAGCCTTCTGCAATTTTACCCGCTTTAATATCACGGATGGCACCGCCTACAGATGCAGCAGATGCTGGCTCTACGAATACACCTTCATACATAGAAAGCAGACGTTGAGCTTCAAGAATCTCCGCATCAGTCAGTTCATCAAACCAGCCGTTCGAATCACGAACAACCGCTTTAGCATGATTGAAGCTTTGTGGATTACCGATACGAATCGCAGTTGCAACAGTTTCCGGGTTTTCTACTGGACCGCCACGAAGGAACGGGGCAGCACCAGAGGCTTGGTAACCTGCCATGATTGGCAAACCTGCCGGTTTAGGACCCGTGAAAGCATCATTTTCAGCATCGTAAACGACTTGCTCAAATTCTTCTTTCGACTGGTTGGCAACCGCTTCGGTATAGCCCATCCAGTGTGCAGTGATGTTACCCGCGTTACCGACTGGCAAGCAGTGGTAATCCGGAGCACGACCTAAAGCTTCAACGATCTCGTAAGCAATGGTTTTTTGACCTTGCAAACGGTAAGGGTTAATTGAGTTTACAATCGTTACCGGTGCCTGATCTGCAACTTCTTTAACCAGACGCATACCGTCATCGAAGTTACCGCGAATTTGCATGGTGATCGCACCATACATCATCGCCTGTGCCATTTTACCCATAGCAATTTTGCCTTCCGGGATTAAAACGAAGGCTTTGATGCCTGCACGTGCCGCATAGGCAGCAGCAGCAGCTGAGGTATTCCCGGTAGAAGCACAGATGATGGCTTTAGAACCATCTTCAACCGCCTTGGTTACTGCCATGGTCATACCACGGTCTTTAAATGAACCAGTCGGGTTTAAGCCTTCGTACTTCACATAGATTTCAACGTCTTTACCAATGATGCGTGGAATATTCTCAAGCTTGATCAGCGGAGTATTACCTTCACCCAAAGAGATCGCACGAGTAGTTGCAGACACTGGTAAACGGTCGCGATAGCGGTCAACTAAACCAGTATAACGATTGGCATTCGACATGATGATGTTCCAATTGTGTGTAGAGCTTGGCGAGGGAAGAGTGTCCCCTCGACCCGATTAATTATCAAGCGATTCTAAACGAATTCGTACAATTTCGCCATGAATGACGGGTAATGCTTGAATTTGTTGAAGGGCTTCATCCATTTTTGATTCCTTGACTGGATCAGTCAGAATCACGATAGGAATAAGGTCTTTTAAGCGTGGTTGCTGCATGATAGCATCGATACTGATCCCGGCACGGCTTAAAATCGTGGTGACATCGGCAAGCACGCCCATTTGATCTTCGGCATTAATACGGATGTAATAGCCGGTCGTCATTTGTTCACGAGTTAAGATCGGTAAATCGGTCAGGGCTTCAAAGGCCAGTTGTGGAATGGTTCCTGCACCGTCTTCGGTGTAAATAATATCACGGACAATATCCACAACGTCTGCGACTACTGCAGAAGCTGTTGGACCAGCACCTGCACCAGCCCCGTAATACAGTGTTGGACCGACCGCGTTGGCTTGAACAAGCACGGCATTTTTCACGCCATTCACATTGGCAATTAGCTGGTCATCTGGAATTAAAGTAGGATGAACTCGTAATTCGATTCCGGCATCTGTGCGGCGTGCAATACCCAAGTGTTTGATACGGAAGCCCAAGTCTTCTGCATATTTCACGTCTTGCGCAGTCACTTTGCTGATGCCTTCAGTAAATACTTTATCGAACTGGAGCGGTATACCAAATGCACATGAAGCTAGAATCGTCAGTTTATGCGCAGCATCAATGCCTTCAACATCAAAGGTTGGATCGGCTTCAGCATAACCGAGTTCCTGTGCTTCTTTCAGCACATCGTCAAAAGCACGACCTTTTTCACGCATTTCACTGAGAATGAAGTTACCAGTACCGTTAATAATCCCTGCCAGCCATTCAATCTTGTTGGCTGCCAGACC
Source organism: Acinetobacter sp. 226 (assembly GCF_048147925.1). Lineage (NCBI taxonomy): Bacteria > Pseudomonadati > Pseudomonadota > Gammaproteobacteria > Moraxellales > Moraxellaceae > Acinetobacter > Acinetobacter sp. 226. Next base: position 49,722 of record NZ_JAYWYX010000007.1, read on the forward strand.
TTCACGAATCACTTTAATAATGGGAATACCACCTGCAACTGCCGCCTCATAGGCAATTTGCACGGCATTGTCTTCAGCCGCCTTAAACAGTTCATTACCATGTTCAGCCAAGAGTGCTTTATTGGCTGTCACGATATGTTTGCCATGTTTCATGGCTTCCATAATAATTTCGAAAGCAGGATGAATTCCACCCATGACTTCCACCACCACATCTACATCAGGTTGACGTACGATGTCCATCAAGTCTGCACTCTGTTTGACTGATGCCGGTAGATTCAGATCAGGACGTGGACGACGGGTGCCTACATAGGTAATTTCAATTTCACGACCGGTGCGACGTTTAATCTCAGCAGCATTTTCTTTTAATAGTTTCAAGGCACCACCACCTACAGTACCAAGACCGAGGATTGCCAGACGAACTGGTTTCACGTCACACTCCAAATTACACAGTTTTTTACAAGAACCTAGATCATAGCTAAAAAAACTGCCTGACTCTAGGGTCATTTCAGAATATCTTTATTTATAAATTAAAGTTAAATAACGTATTAAAATGAGTTATTTAAGCCGGTTCAATAACTCAGCGGCAGACAGGTAACCCCCCAGATAAATTCCTTCTGAACTATAAATTGCAGGGGTACCATTTACACCTATATTCAGACCCATTTGATATTGATCCTGAACAGGATTTTTACATTTGGCTGCACTGATCTGTGCACCCGCAATCGCCTGGTCAAATGCACTTCGGCGGTCGGCACTGCACCAGATCGCTTCCATGGCCGGCATATGCTGTTCACCACGTGGCCAGGCGATATAACGCACTTCAATGCCTTTGGCATTCATCTCGTCCATTTGCTCATGAAATTTATGGCAATACGGACAGCTGACATCGGTAAATACATAGACCACATGCTTGGCTTTGCCTTTGGCTGGATAAATCAATAGATCTTCAGCTTTCAGTCCATCAAACAGTTTTTTGTTGATCCCGGCTTGCAGACTTTCACTGACGTTATGTAGCTGTTTGTCTCCCAGGCGGATCACATCACCCTGAATCAGATATTTGCCATCACTGGTTACATAGACCGCAGACATGCCTTCTAGGCTGACCCAGTACAGGTTCGGCACTTCGGTTGCTTTAATATCGGTGATCTTGGCATTGATACCGGCAGTTTTGAAATGCTTTTCCAGAGTAGAAACCAAACGCTGTTGTGCATTACGTTCGGTGAGGGTAGACGCTTCGCCCGTTGCGGGTGCGCTTGCAGTCAGTGTATCTTGCTTTTTAGCTTCGTTATTGGAGTTGGAACATGCAGCAAGACCCAAACCAGCAGCAAGTGTGCAAGCCATAAAAATTTTTGAGCGGGCAAATGTCATAAATAACCCTTTTCTTCTTGGACTGAAAACAGAGCATTAGCATAACAAAAAAAAATGCAAACACGTCAAACTTCTCAGTTTATTCGGTCTGGATCTGATTTAAGCACGTGGATGATGGGTTGCATGCAGCTGCTGCATTCGGACCTGTGCCACATGGGTATAAATCTGGGTGGTAGACAGGTCACTGTGTCCAAGCAACATCTGTACCACGCGTAAGTCTGCGCCATGATTGAGTAAATGAGTGGCAAAGGCATGGCGCAAGGTATGTGGGGATAGTTCGGCCTGGATTCCGGCCTGCAGTGCATAACGCTTAATGGCATACCAGAAATTCTGTCGGCTCATGATGCCGCCATGCTGGGTCAGAAACAGATAATCGGTCGAAGTTTTATATAATTGTGGACGGGCTTCGGTTAAATATTTTTCTACCCATTCACAGGCCATTTGGCCCATCGGTACCAGACGTTCTTTATTGCCCTTACCGACAATGCGTAAATATCCCTGTTTTAAGTTGATCAGTTCCAGACGCAAGTTAATCAGTTCGGTCACTCGGAGTCCGCAGGCATACAGTACTTCAAACATGGCGCGATCACGCAGTCCTAATGCCGTGTTGATATTCGGGGCATGAATCAGGGCTTCTACATCTGTTTCGGAGAGATCTTTGGGTAAGGCCCGGCCCAGTTTCGGGGTTTTATGTGCAGCAACCGGATTGTCACTACGCAGTTTTTGCTCACGCAGAAATTTATAAAATGAACGCAAAGCAGACAGGCAGCGGGCAATCGAACGCGGACTTTTTTGCTGTTTGGTCAGTGCAATCAGCACATCGGAAATATCATCATGACTCCATTGTGGCAAGGGTTTGCTCAGGCATTCTGCACATTGCATCAGATCGGACAGATAGGCGTTGCGGGTATGCGGGCTGACCGTTTGCGCAATCAGATAGTCACGAAAACCCTGTAAATAGCTGAATACTTCAGGAATTTGGACAGGGGCGGGAATACGAGGTTTTTTATTCAGCATAGAGTGAAAAGATCTGATCTGAAAAAGCGATGAATTTAATAGATATTCTCCACTGTAGTTTAATTTCACCAAACTGTCGATGTGATATGAAACTAATTCAGCATGTAATCAATCTTATTTGTTAATTATTCTCATTTGTTTGTATACTGTACAAAATAGTTCAGGAATTTTCACGGTGCGTTTGTCTGATTTAAAAGCAAAACAAACAGCCATCATCCGAAAAGTAAGTCGAACGGCTGATGGTGAAGGTGCTCTCAACGATGTTGTAGCGAGTCGCCTGGAAACTCTAGGCTTTGTGCCCGGTACGAAGGTACAGGTGATTACTAAAGGTATTTTTGGTGGAGATCCCATTTTGATTCAAGTTGGATTTACACGTTTTGCTTTGCGTAAATCAGAAGCAGCCAAAATTGAAATCGAACAGGCGGTGTCGGCATGAGTGATACATTACGTATTGCCCTTGTCGGTAACCCTAACTGCGGTAAAACTTCATTATTCAACCATTTAACCGGAACTCGCCAGAAAGTCGGCAACTATGCGGGTGTCACGGTTGAACGTAAAGTCGGTACATTTCAGCTTGCTTCAGGCAAAGCGGTACGGGTACTGGATTTGCCCGGGACTTATAGTCTGGATGCGACCAGTCCGGATGAAGAGATTACCCGTAATGTCGTACAAGGTAAAATTGCTGAAGAGCAGGAACAGAATGCATTTTTATGTGTGGTGGATGCCACTAATCTAAAATTGCATCTGGGTCTGGTACTGGAAATGATTGAGCTGGGCCGTCCGGTGCTGGTTGTGCTGAACATGATGGATGAAGCACGCCGACGTGGCATGCAGATCAACACCCAGAAGCTGTCCGAACGACTGGGCGTGCCTGTGGTAGAAACGGTGGCTGTACGTAATTCAGGCATAGAAAATCTGAAAAATGCGCTAGATCAGGGCAAGTATTCTGTACCGCAGACCGAACTCAGTGGCTTGAAAGGTAACAGTCACCAGCGCGTGGAAAACATTCTGAATGACGTGGTCAATTTCGTCGATCAGGAAGATAAACGTACCGATTTCCTTGACAGGATTTTTCTGCATCCGGTAATGGGCTTAATTAGTCTGGCCGTCATGATGTTTGTGATTTTCCAGGCTGTATTTGCCTGGGCTGCTCCGTTTATGGATGGCATTGAAACCTTCTTCGGCTGGCTTGGTGAGTTCCTCGGCGAATATATTTCCCATCCCTTACTGAATAGTCTGGTGGTGGACGGGATTATTGCCGGTGCCGGTGGCGTGGTGGTGTTCCTGCCGCAGATTCTGATTCTGTTCTTCTTTATTCTGGTACTGGAAGAATCAGGTTATTTACCGCGTGCTGCTTTTCTATTAGATAAGCTGATGTTTAAAGCCGGTTTATCAGGACGTGCCTTTATTCCATTATTGTCCAGCTTTGCCTGTGCCATTCCCGGGATTATGGCTTCGCGTACCATTAGTGATCCACGAGATCGTTTAACCACGATTTTCGTTGCCCCCTTAATGACCTGTTCGGCGCGCTTGCCAGTCTATGCCTTGCTGATTGCAGCATTCATACCGGCACAAACTGTTTGGGGTTTCCTCAATCTGCAAGGTCTGGTGCTGTTTGGTCTTTATATGGCGGGTATTGTCAGTGCTCTGGCGGTGTCTTTTGTACTGAAATTTTTCCATAAAGATAAATCCCAGCACATGCTGTTGATGGAGCTGCCAAGCTACCGTTTCCCGGATCTGAAAAACGTCTGGATCGGCTTGCTGGATCGCGGCAAAATCTTCTTGAAACGTGTCGGTGGCATCATCTTCGCCTTATCGATTGTACTGTGGTTCTTGTGTACTTTCCCACAGCCCCCAGAAGGGGCAACCTTGCCGGCCATTGATTATTCATTGGCAGGGATGCTCGGTCATCTGATGCAGCCGATCTTTGCACCGCTCGGTTTTAACTGGCAGATCTGTATTGCCCTGATTCCGGCGATGGCAGCGCGTGAAGTGGTGGTTGCAGCACTGGGCACAGTCTATGCGATGTCGGCAGTTGATGAAGATGCAATGTCTGAAGGTCTGGCTGCATTGATCAGCGGTGGAGGTGATCTGGGCTGGTCAGTTGCGACAGGTTTATCTTTGCTGGTGTGGTTTATTTATGCACCACACTGTCTGGCGACCCTGGCAACGGTTAAACGTGAAACCGGTTCCTGGAAAACTGTCAGTATCATGACTGTTTACCTGTTTGGTCTGGCATATTTCATGTCATTCCTGACTTATCAAATTGCTTCATATTATTTGGGCTAAATCTCAGTTTGGCCTTGGCCAATTGAATTTGCTGCATTGTATATGTATGGGAGATTGAGATGATTGAAATTCTAATTGTGACAGCACTGGTGCTTTGGAGCATGCTGGTCGTATTCAAAAAGGTGTTTCCGAACACTTCTAGCTCAGTCTTCCAGAAGCTGTCTGATGCCTGTGCAGCCAAGGGCTGGCAGCGTCTGGCCAAATGGCTGCAACCGGGTGTGGCGGCAGGCTGCGGTGGCAACTGTGCCTGTCCGGTTTCAGAAAAAGGTTCAGACGTAAGGCCGGCTCAACAAGCGGTAAAATGGAAATAATTTCCTGTTCTGGCTGAATTTTAAAAACCGTCATGATCATGACGGTTTTTTTTACGCATGGACACAAAAAAATGTGCAGAAAAGCCAATCAGAAAAGGCATTCAAAACAGCAAAGTGCTACCATTTCGTCAGTTTCAAAATAGACCAAAATATGAGGCGAAAATGTTAATACAACGTGGTGGGTTAAAAGTCGTTGCAGGACTCGGAATATCAGGTGTTGCAGCAGTCAATTTCTTGCATAGTCAGGGCTACCGCGTTGCAGTAACAGATTCTAGAGCTAACCCGCCAGGACATGACCAGATTCCGGCTGAGGTTCAAACCAGTTTCGGTCAGTTTGATGCAGAGTTATTGCTGTCTGCAGAAGAAATCGTGATCAGCCCCGGGCTTGATCCTAAACTTCCTGAAATTCAGGCAGCGATTAACAAGGACATTCCGGTAGTCAGTGAAATCCAGATTTTACGCCGTGCTACGGATAAGCCTATTGTGGCGATTACCGGTTCTAATGCCAAAAGTACCGTGACTACCTTGATTGGCCTGATGGCAGCGGATGCAGGCAAAAAAGTCGCTGTCGGTGGCAATCTGGGCCGTCCTGCGCTAGATCTGACCAAAGATGACCCTGAGCTGTATATACTCGAGCTGTCCAGTTTTCAGCTGGAAACCACCTCAAATCTGGCGGCTGAAGTCGCGGTGGTCTTGAACATGAGTGAAGATCATCTGGATCGTCATGGCGATATGATGGGTTATCACACGGCGAAACACCGGATTTTCCAGGGTGTGAAAAAAGTCGTCTATAACCGTGATGACTCTTTGACCCGTCCGTTGGTACCAGACGTAACACCGATGCAAAGCTTTGGTTTGAATGCGCCAGATATGAACCAGTACGGTATTCTCAAGGATACCGATGGTAGCATCTGGTTGGCACGTGGTCGTGAGCGTCTGCTGAAAAGTAGCGAGATGTATATGCAGGGCACACATAATGTTGCCAATGCCTTGGCTTGTCTGGCGCTGGGTGAAGCGATTGGTCTACCACTAGAAAGTATGCTGAACACTTTAAAGACTTTTAAAGGTCTGCAACATCGCTGTGAATTCGTCAAGGAAGTACAGGGCGTACGCTATTATAACGACTCCAAAGGTACCAATATCGGTGCAACTTTAGCTGCGCTAGATGGTCTGGGCATGGCGATTGAAGCTCAAGGCGGTAAGGTCGCGATTATTCTCGGTGGGCAGGGCAAAGGGCAGGACTTTAAGGCCTTGCGTGAATCATTAAGCAAATATGCCAAAGTAGCGGTATTGATCGGTGAAGATCGTCCTGTCATTGAAGCGGCAATTGCGGGCACGACTGAACTGATCCATGCGGACAGCCTGCAGCAGGCGGTAGAAATCTGCCAAAAGCACACCCAGGCACATGATGTCGTGCTATTGTCTCCTGCATGCGCAAGTTTTGATATGTTCTCGGGTTATCCTGAGCGTGGTCGCAAGTTTGTTGCGTATGTGAATGAACTCAATTAAGAATAACAAGGATTCGTGATATGGCTGGGTTTGCTCAGACTACGATCAATAAATTAAATCAATTTTATACGCAGTGGGTGCCTCGATTACCTGCTGAGCTGAATCCACGAAATGTGCTGATTTTCTGTGTATTGGCTTTGCTCTGTATCGGTTCGATCATGGTGGCGTCTGCCTCGATGCCCTATGCAGAACGTATGCATGAAAATCCGTTTCACTATATTAGCCGGCACGGTATTTCGATTTTTGTCGCTGCCGTAGCAGCTTTTCTGGCTTATAAAATCCCCTTAAAAGTCTGGTTTAATAACACTTTCTTTTTGTGGATTATTACCATCGTACTTTTGGTGGCCGTGCTATTTGTCGGGACGGAAGTCAATGGTTCCAAGCGCTGGATCCGGGTCGCTGGTTTTACCTTGCAGGCTTCGGAAGTCGCTAAAGTGATGATGGCAATTTTTACCGCAGACTACGTGGTACGCCGTGCGGAAGAAGTACGCAATAATATCAAGGGTCTGGTCCGTTTAAGTGCCATCATGGGTGCTACCGTCGGTTTGATTATTCTCGAACCTGACCTGGGTGCAACTGTGGTAATTACCTTAACCATGCTTGGCGTGTTCTTTCTGGCAGGCGCACCTTGGATTCAGTTCGGTGTGGCCTTCATGACCCTGGTCGGAGCTTTTGCTGCCGCGATTCTGTTGGAACCGTATCGTCTGCAACGTCTGCTGTCTTTCTCGAATCCTTGGGAAGATCCACTAGGCACTGGTTATCAGCTCTCCAATGCCCTGATGGCCTTTGGCCGTGGCGAATGGGCAGGGGTAGGCTTGGGGCATAGTATCCAGAAAATGTCTTATTTGCCTGAGGCGCATACCGATTTCATGCTGGCAATTTTGGGTGAGGAATTTGGCTTTTTAGGCATTTCGACCATCCTGATCTTGTCCTTTACCATGCTGGTCTGTTGTATCCGTATCGGGCATCGCGCCTTGCAGCATCAATATCTGCGTGCCGGATATCTGGCCTATGGCATCAGTATCATTTTCCTGTTACAGATTCTGGTAAATGCCGGCATGAATATGGGCATGTTGCCGACCAAGGGTTTGACGCTGCCATTTATCAGTTATGGTGGTTCATCCCTGATTATCTGTGCAGTCATGATCAGTCTGATTCTGAAAATTGATTCGACCACGCGTCAGGTCAATCCAAGCCGCGAAGAATCAAGCTTCTAGATTCGAGTTTCGTCCTGGCTCTGGCTGAGCATGGTCCAGTACCGTGCTCGGCATTGCGGTTCCACAATTGGAACAGGTCACAAAAGCAGTTTTAGGCTTGGAAAGTGGAATCAAGGGAATAAAAAACAAAGAAAAATAATTACGCTGCTGTTTCAGCTCATAGCCCGAACGGGTCCGGCAGACTGGACACAGAAACTGGCTTTTCTCAATCGTTTTGGTTTTAGGGCCGACACCAAAAATAAAAAACATACTATTCTTCCTATCTATTTTTCATTCTAGAAGTCTAGCTTAAGTGAAAAGCTGTTTTTATAAATAGTGACCTTGTAGCTCAGTTGTATGTGGAATCCGCTTGATATCCCATTGCGCCACTGCCTGTTGCAGCATCCGCTGTGGAGCATCTAAATCAACTTCAGCCTGATGCAAAGCCTGAAGTGCCTGTTTTAATAATTGTGGCGCCTGAGTCAAATCCAGTGCCTGGGCCAGATTCTGTTTTGACAGTTTTTGCCCCTGATCATTCATTGCCAGCGGCAGATGCATATAGCTTAGACGCGGATAACCGAGTAGCTGCCCCAGATAGATTTGCCGTTCAGTATTATCTAAAAGGTCAGCCCCACGTACCACATGAGTCATGCCTTGCAGATAATCATCGACCACTACAGCCAGCTGGTAATTGATAATGCCATCACGACGTTTTAAGACAAAATCGCCCAGATCTTTTTTCAGTTCTGAACAGTGCCGACCTTGCAGCCGGTCTTCAAAACAGATTTCAACATCTTCAACTTTTAAACGGATGGCCTGATGCTCAAAAGCCAGACCCAAGTTGCGGCAGGTATCCTGATAGATATGGTTGGAACCGAGCATTTTACGGGTACATTGACAGGCATAGACCAGGCCTTGCTGACGTAATTGCTGGATGACGTCTTCGTAAATATCTAAACGGTCTTTCTGGAAAATGATTTCGGCATCAGGTTCAAGCTGAAAGGCATCCAGGGCACGCAGGATATGCTCTTCGCTGCCGGGATAAATGCGAGGAATATCGGTGTCTTCAATCCGGACCAGCCATTTGCCATGATGGGCTTTGGCATCGCAGTAACTGGCAACTGCGGTAATGAGGGAGCCAAAATGCAAAGGGCCGGTTGGCGATGGCGCGAACCGACCCACATAAGCCATCCTATTGTCCCCCTCCTTTTTTAAAGGAGGGGTTAGGGGAGGATTATTCAACAGCATCATTAACCGTTATTTTGCTTCTCTTTGATTTCTGCAAGGGTTTTGCAGTCAATACATAAAGTAGCCGTTGGACGTGCTTCTAAACGACGCAGACCAATCTCGATACCACAGGTTTCACAGAAACCATAGTCATCATTCTGGATCGCTTCGATCGACTGTTCAATTTTACGGATCAGTTTACGTTCACGGTCACGGGTACGCAGCTCAATTGCAAATTCTTCTTCCTGAGTGGCACGATCGTTGACATCAGGCAGGGCAGTATTCTCATCTTGCATCGTATTCAGCGTACGATCCACTTCTGACATCAACTCGGCTTTCCAGGCCAGCAAAATTTGGCGGAAATGCTGAAGCTGGCCTTCAGACATATATTCTTCATTTTTTTTAGGTTGATAAGGTTCAATACCAAATAAGCTAGCAGTAGAACCACCATCAGTCGTTTTAGGTTTAGATTTACGTACGCGCTTTGCAGCTTTCTCTTCTACAACTTCAGTTTGATTGTCTAAGACTTGATTTTGGTTGTCATTCGCCATTTAGGGCATTCCTCATCATATGCGTATGATTGCTACGCAAAAAATATGGTGATATGCAATTTTTATCCACCCTGTAGAAGGATTATCCTCCTGTGGGGGCCGTCATCATATAGACTTTTTATGCTTATTGATAGTCTTTGATGTATGGACTATGCATATCACATTTCCTTGGGTTGCAATAAAGTAATGCAAAAAAAACAAATTGGAAAGTTAATAACCTGAAATTTCGGTATTAATATTTTGCTGGCTCAGTGCCACCCGTTCTATATAAGTATCAAACTCGCCATTTTGTTGCAAATGTAATACACGATAGCCCGGTGCCGCCTGATCCAGCGCAAAATCTTCACTCTCAGGTTTGAACTGCACACTGGTCGATGGCGTGGATAAAAAGTAGATACCGTGCCATTCGTTGCAGGAATCCTGATGCACATGACCAAACAGAACCAGTTTGATATTCTGATGTCGAGCCAGTACATCTTTCAAATCTTCAGCATTTTTGAGCCGGTGCTGATCAATCCAGTGCGATTTCATCGCAAAAGGATGATGATGGCAAGCAACGATGACATGCTGATGCTTGAATTCAAGCAATAATTGATCTAATTGGTCGAGCTGGTCCTGTTCCACCCAGCCATCGACCTTGCCTTGAACGGCACTATTTAACAGGATCATGGTCCAGGTACCAAAATGAATTGCATGGGCCTGATTGGTGTTCTGGTAAAAAGGGAAGACCCGCGTGTCATCATGATTGCCCGGAATCTGGTAATACGGTACGTTTAAAGACCGGATATATTCCAGATATCGCTGATAAGTGCTTTCGACCGGAACCTGTGCCAGATCACCAGTATGAATCAGTGCATCCATTTGGGGAAAGCGCTGCTGAATATGCTGCATCACTTCATGAAAACTCTGCTCGGGATTCATCCGGGCAAATTCCAGTCCTTCCCGATCCATCAGATGAGTATCAGAAATCTGGATAATGGTCCAATCTGGCTGTATGTTGATGCTCGACTGCTTGAAACTCATGTCTTTCCCCTTAGACAGATTCCTGCAGTATGAATATCTTGCTGCAACCATTGCAAGGCCATAATGACAGGTGCATTTTTTAAGCGGCCATTGGTGAGCAAGACGGGAATATCGGCATAATCCAGAATATGCAGCTGGATATTTTCCCCTTCATCCGGCATGCCAAAAATACCGCCCTGTTCAGGCAATTCGGTCTGGGCCACATATAAATGGAACAGCTCGGAACAGGCACCTGCTGAAGGATAGAAGCTGAAAATATGCTGTAACTCATCCAGTGTACAGCCTGATTCTTCGAGTGCCTCACGGCGGATACACGTTTCAGGTGCTTCGTCTCCATCCAGAACACCAGCAATTACTTCGAGTTGCCATGGAGAGTCAACATCGTCCAGTCCACCAATCCGGAACTGTTCAATCAGGCCGAATTTCTGCTGTTGGTGATTATACATCAGCACCCCTGCGGCTTCTGGCCGGTGAATCAGCTCGCGTTGCAAAACAGGAGTCGATGTTTCCTGATTAAATAAACGATGTTTCAGGCTGACTTTTTCCACCTGGATAAATCCCCGGTACAAGAACTCACGTGCCTCTATGTGAAAGTCTTTTTTATTATAAGAGGCCTGTTTAATAATATTCATATGCTCAGATAGAATGAAGAAATTGATTTATTTTCATCCTATCTGAGTTTTTTTTGAAGACAACTGTTTTTTTTAAAGTTTTAAAGTTTGTGATATAAATTTTGGCCGGAATTATGGAAGCTGGCTTTCATCTGGTCCATACCTGCTTCTATTTCGGCCTGAGAGGTGGCCTGCTGATCAGGAGTAGCCTGTTGACTGACATAATCCCGAACATTTTGGCTAATCTTCATTGAACAGAACTTCGGTCCGCACATGGAGCAGAAATGTGCCGATTTATGTGCGGCTTTCGGCATGGTTTCATCGTGCATGCTGCGTGCTGTGTCCGGATCCAGACTCAAGTTGAACTGGTCTTCCCAGCGGAATTCAAAACGGGCCTTGGACAGGGCGTTGTCCCGAGCTTGCGCACCCGGATGACCTTTGGCCAGATCGGCTGCATGCGCGGCAATCTTGTAGGTAATAATGCCGTCTTTGACATCCTTTTTATTGGGTAAACCTAAATGCTCCTTAGGGGTGACATAACACAGCATCGCGGTACCATACCAGCCAATCATCGCGGCTCCTATTGCCGAAGTAATATGGTCATAACCCGGTGCGATATCGGTGGTGAGTGGTCCCAAGGTATAAAATGGAGCTTCTTTACAGACCTCCAGTTGCAGGTCCATATTTTCCTTGATCATATGCATCGGGACATGGCCCGGACCTTCAATCATCACCTGTACATCATGCTCCCAGGCACGATGGGTCAGTTCACCCAAGGTTCGAAGTTCTGCAAACTGTGCTTCGTCATTGGCATCCTGCACACAGCCGGGACGCAAACCATCGCCAAGACTGAAAGACACATCATAGGCTTTCATGATTTCGCAAATTTCATCGAAATGGGTATACAGGAAATTTTCCTGATGATGTGCCAGACACCACTGCGCCATGATCGAACCGCCACGCGAGACGATACCGGTCAAACGGTTGGCAGTCAGCGGTACATATCTTAAAAGCACGCCAGCATGAATGGTGAAATAATCCACACCTTGTTCAGCCTGTTCAATCAGGGTGTCTTTAAAGATCTCCCAGGTCAGGTCTTCGGCCACCCCGTTGACTTTTTCCAGGGCCTGATAGATCGGTACGGTTCCAATTGGTACAGGAGAGTTGCGGATAATCCATTCCCGGGTTTCATGAATATTCTGGCCGGTCGAGAGGTCCATAATGGTATCTGCACCCCAGCGTGTCGCCCAGGTCATTTTCGAGACTTCTTCTTCGATACTTGAACCGAGTGCAGAATTACCAATATTGGCATTGATTTTCACCAGAAAATTACGCCCGATGATCATCGGTTCCAGTTCCAGATGATTGATATTGGCCGGAATAATTGCACGTCCTGCAGCGACTTCCTGACGCACAAATTCCGGGGTGATTTCACGTAAATTCTGCGCACCAAAATTCTGGCCCGGATGCTGGCGCATATCGACACCATCGAGTTGACGCAGGTTTTCACGAATGGCGATGTATTCCATTTCCGGTGTGATGATGCCTTGCCTGGCATAATGCATCTGGGTGATGTTACAGCCACGTTTGGCTTTGCGTGGTTTCTGGATATGCGCGAAACGGATTGCGGCGGTACGGATATCGCGTAAACGCCGGCGGCCAAATTCAGAACTGAGCTGATCCAGAATTTCGCTATCATTGCGCTGTTCAATCCAGTTTTCACGAACATTCGGCAGACCTTTGTTCAGGTCAATCGTCACATTGGGATCGGTATACACACCAGAGGTGTCATACACCATTAAGGGCGGATTATGTTCGCCACCCAGACTGGTCGGGGTTTCACTTAAGGAAATTTCCCGCATGGGCACCTGAATATCAGGACGGGAACCTTGCAGATAGACTTTACGTGAAGCGGGCAGAATCCGCGTTAGATCCTGGGCTTCCTGTTCATGAGCGGAGAGGGTAGTTTCAGAAGAAAGATTCGTTAACTGGTTCATGGCTATGATCCTTATGAATGACATCAACGAATCAAGCACGACCAAAAACGTAGGCAGATTTATCCTGAACAGATAAAGCAAGGGCTGGGTTTTTAGCTGGCTTGATTCCTACGCAGGTATTAACCTGATCAGGTTCAACGGTACTCATGCTCAATTCCTGATAACAATAAAAGGAATCACATGATCTCAGCGAGGATTTACTCGCGCTCCGTCAAGCGAGGCTAAAGCTTAGCTCAGTTTAGGTAGAATAAACAGGTTTAAATCTCTCAACTTTAAGCAAGGAGTGATTCAGACCTTGTCAAATGAACTGAATCTATCACTGATGAACTAGATGCAGATGGCATCGGTAAAACAGTCTTTATCGTATTTTTGTGAGGGCGGACTGATCTGGGCATAGTACAGAATCTGTTCTGTTGCTGAACGGTTTCTATAGTCTGCAGGCAAGGCTTGCTGACGCTGTTCCGGATTCATGTCCAGAAACTCTAAGAATAGACGTGCCTGTGTAGACAGCTTCGATTTCTGGCCGTTTGCCAGCCCGATGATCGTTTCCAGGTGGCTGGTATCCACAGCATAACGGTCGCGATAGTCTTCCGAAACTGGTGACTGTTCGGTACCTCTAAACAGGAAATAGGTATATTGCTTGAGCAGATATTCGGCATCGCGTTTATAGCTGCTGTTGGGATAAGTCTTGAGATAGTCTTCCCAGAAAAGACTACGAGCTGCAATTTCAGGTGCTTCAATCTGCAGGCGTTTTTCAACCAGTACCGGGTCCTTATTCTGTTCTGCCAGATTTTCAATAAAGGCTTTTTCGGCAGCCGGTAGATACGGAGCAAAAATACGGGCCAGATATTCCGGACTACGGCGATATTGCAAATTGCCATTGCCTAAGTCCAGCAGTTCTACATAAGCCTGATTTTTATGCTTTAACAGATACTGGTCCCGTGGAGTAAGCTGTTGAAAATGAGCTTGCTGAATGGTCGGATGCTGTGCCATTTCCAGTGCATACTGCTCGAAAGCACGTTGCTGGAACTCGGTACGGTCTACCTTTAAAAAGCGCTGATACATTTCGGTAGAACGCAGCATCAGGTGCTTTTGCTCCGCCAGATCCATCAACGGCAGGCACACTTTAAGATCCTGATTAATCTGTTCCAATGCGAACGTGGTGCGCTGGTCATTAATCTGGGACATATTTTTTTCAATATTCTGGCACATGAGGCTAAAGTCATTGACTGGACTTTGCTTTTGTTTGGCTTCAGTCTGTTCAATCTGGATCTGTGGGTCAGAGGGCTGTTGGCAACCTCCTAGAAACAGCACACCACCAATAACTAAACAGGCTTTGAATATCGACTTGAATGGCATTAACACTATGCTTCAGGACTCTGTATAGGTGAATTCAGAAAATAACGGCCTTGTAGGAAGATATTGTATAGATCAAATTAAAATACTATGTTTAGTATTGTGAATTGCTTTGTTACATTGCCGATAGGGCTGGGCAGAAATTGAATGAATGATGGATAAAAATTGATCTTTATATTAAAAAATTAATAAAAATCATACGTAAAAATTCAAAAGATATCTTTAGTATAATTTGGCTTAAAGCGCCAGCAATTTTTTGCTTTGAATCGCGGTTGGGGATTAATACTATAAAATGAAACTAAAACTCGTTGTCGTGGCTAGTTTATTGATGAGCAGCCCGTCGGTTTTTGCTTTGGATTTGCAAGAAGCCTATGCACGTGCCCAGCAAAATGATCCAACCTGGCAGGCGAATGTATTGCAGTATCAGGCAGATCAGCTCAATCTGGGGGTTGCTAGCGGCAACTTGCTGCCGACCATTACCCTTTCAGGAAATGTGACCCGTAAAAACCAGTCCACGGATGCGCCTGCCGATCCCCAATTTTCCAGCTTGGTGACTTCCAGCACCACGACTCGTCAGCTCGCACTCACTGCACGCCAGCCTTTATTCCGCTGGGATGCCTGGCAAGGCTATAAACAGGTCAAAACCTCGGTCGAACTGAGTGAAGTAAATTTACAGCTGCAAAAACAGCAGCATATTTTACAGGTGGCTGAAGCTTATTTTAATGTCTTACGGCAGCAGTCTTTGACCACAGCATATTTGCAGGAAGAACAGGCTTTATCTGAACAGCTACGAATGATGAATGCCAAACTGAAAGAAGGTCTGGTAGCCCGTAGTGATGTGAGTGAGGCCAATGCCCAGTATCAAAGTGCCCAAGCCAACCGGATTTCAACTCAGGTCCAGCTGGTTCTGGCTCAAGAGCAGCTGGCTCGGTTAATTGGGCCTTATCGGGAAAATCTGGCAGTATTACGCAACGACTTTCAGTTCCAGAAACCGGTTCCGAGTAATATGCAGTTCTGGATAGATTTGGCGCAAAATCAGAATCTGGAAATTCTGCAGGCACGTCTGCAAAGACGATATTCTGAAGATGCCAAACGCGTCGAACAGGCTGCGTTATATCCTCAGGTCGAAGCCGTAGGCACCTATGGCTATCTCAAACAGTCACCGGAAACGATTATGTCCAGCAACGGCGATTTTGACCAGATTGGCGTTGAAGTGAACTGGAATCTATATACCGGGGGACGCACGCAAAAAAGTATTCGTCAGGCAGGCATAAATGTACAAAAAAGTGAAGCCCAGCTGGAGGCTGCGATCCGTAAAGCCAATGCTGATGTAAAGCAGTCCTTCATGCAGGTAGAAACCGATCAGGCCAAGCTGAATGCACGTCAAGCTGCGATGGAATCATCGGAAGTTGTCTCGCGGGCATCCAGAGCACAATATGACGAAGGGTTAAAGACCATGGTTGATGTGTTGCTGGCCCAGCGCAATGCCTTTTCTGCCAAGACCGATTATCTGAATGCCAAATATGATTATCTGCTACATGTCCTGCAATTGCAGGCCTCGGTCGGGCAGTTGACTGAAAAGGAACTGGCAGCGCTGAATGCCTGGCTGATTGAATATGATCCATCGCAGCCTCTATAGCATCACGATTGTCATCAAACTTTCATCATAGATATGCTTTAATATGATTTATTATTGATCATTTTTTCTCTGCCGTTCAGGAGTAGCTTTCCTTGTGTCCAAATAATCCTGTATTAACTCATCACATTTCTTCGCAATTTAATGATGAATTGCAGGACGTCAATACCAAATTTATGACAATGGGCGGACTGGTAGAACAGCAGGTAGCCAACGCCATTCATGCCTTATTGGATACAGATGTTTCAATGGCAATAGACGTGCAGTTCCAGGACAATGTCGTAAATCAGATGGAGCGTGAAATCGATGAAGCGCTGACCCTGATTCTGGCGCGCCGTCATCCTGCTGCGATTGACCTGCGCATGGTAATTGCCATGTCGAAAGCCAATACCGATCTGGAGCGGATCGGAGATGAAGCTTCAAAAATAGGCCGGATTGCACAAAGCTTGTGTGAAGAAGGGGGTTCACCGCGCGGTTATATGGAAACCCGGCATATCGGCAACCAGGTGCGGGTGATGATTCATGATGCACTGGATGCTTTTGCGCGTCTGGATGTAGATCAGGCGCTGAAAGTCATGTTGGCAGATGCAGATATTGACCGTGAATATCAGTCGGCGACACGTACGCTCATGACTTATATGATTGAAGACCCGCGGCATATCACTCGTGTCATCAATGTCTTATGGGTACTGCGTTCGCTAGAAAGAATTGGTGATCATGCCCGGAATATTTCGGAACAGGTCATTTATATGGTCAAAGGTTTTGATGTGCGCCATACCAGCGTTGAAGAAATTGAACAGAGAGTGCAGCGTTAAATCTCCCCAATTCAAATAAAAAACCTCCGTACTGGAGGTTTTTTTGATGAGGATAGAAAAGCTAGCTATGGGTTTCTTCTTCTGCATCATCTTCAAAAGTCTTGGCAATTTTTTCAATATTCAGACTTTTGGCCATCGCATCAAAAATTTCCTTATACACGCCATCCTGATGATAAAGTGCATCATGTTCACCGTGTTCGGCAATACAACCTTCTTTCATGACATAGGTATAGTCCGCATCAATGATTTGCGACAGGCTATGTGAAATGATGATCACGGTACGACCTTGCTTGATCTGGTCCAGACTCTGTTTGATCTGTTCTGTTGCAATCGCATCCAGACTCGCGGTCGGTTCATCCAGAAAAATAATGGGCGGGTTTTTCAGGAACATCCGCGCAATGGCGATCCGCTGTTGCTGTCCGCCAGAAAGTTGCAGAGCATCGGAATCATAGCCATCCGGCAACTGCAAAATCTGTTCGTGAATCGAGGCTTTTTTGGCCGCAGCGATGACTTCCTCCCTGCTGGCATTGGTTTTGCCATAACGGATATTGTCAAAAATCGTGCCCTGGAAAATATGGTTTTTCTGTAATACCAATCCAATATGATCACGCAGATATTGAGTGTCATAATCTTTTAAGTCGATCCCATCCAGTTTGATCTGGCCCTGCTGCGGTTCATAAAATTTATCCAGCAGGCTGATCAAGGTTGATTTTCCGGCACCAGATAAGCCTACCAATGCTGTAATCGTATTGGGCCGGATTTCCATATTGATATCTTTCAGGGCATGATAGCCATTTGGATAATAAAAATTCACCCCACACAGCTCAAACCGGCCTTTTACGGGTGGTGTTTGCTGGCCACTTGGTTCAATTTCATCATCGGCTTCCAGAATCTTGAAAAAGCTCTCTGAATAGATCATGGCATCATTTACTTCATCATAAATCCGGTGCAGAGAGCGAATCGGTGCAGAGACGTTATTAAAGAGCAGTACATGGTACATGATCATGCCGATACTCATCTGTCCATCCAGTACAAAATAGGAAGTCAGAATAATAATCAGGACTATACCGATCTGTTCAATAAAGGTTTTTAGGCCATCAAATAGGAAACTGGTCTGCCGGGTTTTCATCTGGTTATCGGTCAGCTCACGCTGTAAGCTCAGCTGCTTTTCCGATTCAATCGATTCCCGGTTAAAAGATTTAATGACCGTAATCGAATTGATGATGCTGAGAATGCCCTGACTCTTTTTCTCCCGGCCATCTCGCAGACTACGACGCCAGCCCCCCAGTTTCTGCGCCTGTTTGTAGGTCAGCCAGAAATAGATCGGGACAATGGCAGTGGCCACCAGACCCACATAAACATTGGCGTAATACATCAGGCCCAATGCCACAATTGCACTGGTAAACAACGGTAAAATATCAATAAAGAAAATCTGTACCAGCCGGGTGAGGGAGCTGATGCCACGGTCAATCCGGGTTTGTAGTTTTCCGGCCTGATTATTGTCCTGATTAAAAAAAGCCAGCCGGTATTTTAAAAACTTTTCAATGATGCCTTGAGCCAGATCCTGAGACACAAAAATCCGCAGTTTCTCTCCATAGAACTTCTGCCCGAACTGAACAAAGGCATTGATAATTTCTTTGCCGAGCAAAATCGCCGAAATCGTGATCAGAATATGCCAGCCTTGCTCCAGTCCTTGGCCCTTTTCCAGCAGGGCATTGATGCTGTCGACAGCGTATTGCAGGGTCAGCGCATTGACCTGTGCAGTAAAGGAGCCGATCAGGGTTAAAATCAGGGTGGCAATTACCAGCAGCCGATAAGGACGTACAAAGGGACGAAGTTTTAAAAACAGCTGCCATAAGTTCATAAGTAATTATTTTTATTGTCAAAGTTGAACTCAGTCTAGGCAGGAATAAAAATGGCGACAAGAGCAAATGTTGTATTTATTTGTGAAACCGAATTGTAATTTTTCAGCTTAAGTCCCAAGATTTTTAGCAAATATCGTACTTTTAGGTCATCTGTTAAAATGACTTTGGATCTTTTCGCGCCTGAAGCTCAAGCCAATTTATTACCCTTTGATGGGATCGTGGAGGATTATGGCCAGATTTTGGATGAAAAGCAGAGCCAGCAATATCTACAGCATTTTTTGGCTCATCTGGTCTGGCAGCCGGACGAAGTGAATTTATTTGGCAAGCATTATATTACGGGACGCAAAGTGGTGTGGTATGGCGATGAACACTATCAGTATCACTATTCTGGAAGTTTCAAGCAGGCTCAGATCTGGACACCGGGTCTGTTCCGTTTAAAACAGCATATTGAAAAGCTGGTCGGTCATTCGTTTAATTCCTGTCTGGCCAATTTATATGAAGATGGTTCGCAAGGTCTGGGCTGGCACAGTGATGATGAAGCTGCGTTATATGTGGGAACATCCCGGGAAAATGTTATTGCCTCGCTCAGTCTGGGGGCCACCCGCAAGATGAGCTTTAAACATAAAACCGAGCAGGCAACAGTCGATCTGCTGTTGCAGAGTGGTCAATTGATTGTAATGCGTGGACAGACCCAGCAATACTGGAAGCACTGTATCCGTAAAACCACTAAAGTGCTGCAACCTAGAATTAATCTGACTTTTCGTTATTTTTATCCTTAGGCGGCATTCAGACATAAAAAAGTACCCCAAAGGATACTTTTTTTAAACTTTCAAAGTAAATTAAGGTGTGATTCCGGCAGGATGTCGATACCAGCTTTCAATCAATAGGGCAGCTGCAATACTGTCCGCAGACATTTTTTTGCCACGACCTTGCGCCTGATAATGATCTAGTTCATCGCGTGCTTCACGGGTGGTCAAACGTTCATCCACCATCCAGGTTTCAATATTGGTCTGATGACGTAAACGACGGGCAAATTTTCTCGCCCGTGTCGACAGTTCAGATTCACTATCATCCATGTTCAGTGGCAAACCCACCAGAAATAAGCCCGGTTGATGGCTTTTTACGATTTTAAGCAGTTCATCCCAGTTGGGGATCCCATCTTTCATGGGAAATAAAGCTAAGGGATTGGTACTTGCAATCAGGGATTGACCGACAGCCATTCCCATTTTTTGTGTACCAAAATCAAACGCCATAATCGTTTGTGGCGCGTTTACATCAGGCATGTCCAATCTCGGAAGATAACCAGTTGCGGTCTACGCCCATTTTTTTATAGGCAGCATCCCAACGGTCGTTATAAGGTAAGTTAAAAATCAGATCCATATCGGAATCGCATATCAGCCAGTCACCACGGGCAATTTCTTCTTCCAGTTGATGCTTGCCCCAGCTGGCATAACCAAGGGCAATCTGATAGCGACCGACCCCTTCGTTATGTGCAATCGCATCCAGAATATCTTTGGATGTCGTGATGCAGACATTCTCTCCGACTGCAATGGAGGAATGCCAGGTTGGCTGGCCAGTATGCAAGACAAAGCCGGCCTCGGGACGTAAAGGGCCACCTTGCAATACTTCATGCGGATTGACGTTGTCTGCCTCAATATCAAGATCATTCAGCAATTCTTTAATTTGAATGCCGGCAGGTCGATTGATAATGATGCCTTGAGCACCATCTTCATCATGACGCGCGAGATAAATGACCGTCCGGGCAAAAAAATCATTATTCGCATGCGGCGGTGCAATCAGACAACGATGTGTCAGAAACTGTTTGGTCACCTGAGCAGTTCTCCTTAAAATTAATTTCTTCGCAGAGAAATCCAATGATCCTAATTGCTACGTTACTCGAGCTTTTTGGATTCACCAAATTTTATTTGTCCGGATTGTAAAGTTTTAAGCCTGCTGAAATTTCAACTGACGTAACTGACGGGCATGCTGTAAAGTCGTTTCACTAATTTCCATACCCCCTGTCATTCTTGCAAGTTCCTGAATAATATTATTTTCTTCAAGATTGATAATGGTGCTGCTGGCAGGATCGGTCTGCTGTTTTTTCACCAGCAAATGATGATCAGACTGTGCTGCCACCTGTGCCTGATGGGTGATACACAAAATCTGTACATGCTGGCCCAGACCGGCCAGTAAACGTCCGACAATTTCTGCAGTACCGCCACTGATCCCGACATCAATTTCGTCAAAGACCAGAACTTCGGCTTCGGTTTTTTCCGCATTCATGACTTGCATCACCAGCGCAATACGCGACAATTCACCGCCTGATGCAACGCGAGCCAGCGGCTGAGCCGGAATGCCTTTATTGGCCGTGAAAAGCAGCTGTATAAAGCTCAGACCTTCACTGGACGGATGCTCCAGAGGCTCAAATTTAAACTCAAAATGCGCTTCAGGTAGCGCCAGCTGTTTAACCTGTTCAGTCAGTTTTTTAGCGAGTGGCTTAGCCGCATCACGACGGATCTGGTCTAGATGCTGGGCTTTGTGCAGGAACTCCTGATAAGAGACTTCGACCTGCTCAGCCAAGGTTTCCGGATCTTCCAGTTGCTGTAGCTGTTCAAGTTCAAGCTGCCAGGCCTCATATTCTTCTTTTAGTAATTCCGGCTGGGTGCGATATTTGCGCGCCAAACGATGAAAAATTTCCAGCGTTGAATTCAGTTCTTCCATACGTTCCGGATCAAAACTCTGCCGATCCATAAACTGGCGTAATGTTGCCGTTGCATCTTCGAGTTCACTCTGGGCATTTAGTAAAGAAGTATGAATCTGGGAAAGCTGTTCGCTACGACCGGCATGTGATTCCATGCGACGTAGAATGGAAGCCAGTTCTTGGGAAATATTCTGTTCGCCTTCATCCAGACTATTCAGGCTATAGACACAGTCCTGCATGATCGCTTCATGATGGGAAAGCCGGTCAAATTCCTGTTCAATCTCCTGATAATCCGTCTGAACAATTTCTTCCAGTTCTTCTAGCTGCAGTTCCAAGGTTTCCATGCGCTGCTTACGGTTCGCTTGTGCATCTAGCGCTGCCTGATGCTGACGAATATTTTTCTGCCAGGTGCTATAAG
Source organism: Acinetobacter sp. 226 (assembly GCF_048147925.1). NCBI lineage: Bacteria > Pseudomonadati > Pseudomonadota > Gammaproteobacteria > Moraxellales > Moraxellaceae > Acinetobacter > Acinetobacter sp. 226. The sequence goes on from NZ_JAYWYX010000007.1 coordinate 71,612, forward strand.
CGTCCCGCACTTCCTGAGCTGGTGCATAAAAATTGCTATAGCGATCCAGCCAGTGTTTTGGATAAGGTGGTTCCAGAAGTTGCTGCTGGCTATGCTGGCTATAAAGTTGAACCAGCAGACGCCCAATTTCTTTCAACTCTGACAGGCTGCTCGGACGTCCATTGATCCAGGCCTTGCTGCGGCCGGTAGCAAAAATTACCCGACGCAAATGAATTTCACCTGATTCATCATCCAGTTCATGCTCTTTCAACCAGGCTGCTTCAGGACTGTGCTCTTGGTAGCTGAAGCTGGCGGTGACATCTGCCTTTTCCGTACCATAACGCACATAATTGGTATCGGTTCGCTCACCCAGACAGGCAGACAATGCATCTAGTAACAGGGATTTACCTACACCGGTTTCACCGGTTAAAACGTTAAAACCTTTATCAATATCAATAGCAAGATGCTCAGCTAAAGCAAAATTGATCAGAGTTAAATGTGTCAGCATAAACGCATCCGGGCTGCGAAAAGTTTGATTGAAATAGCCTGATGTCGGATTGGGGGTCGCAACATGGCTGGGATTATTATAAATCAGGACGAATCAATTTCATTCTATCTTAAATTTTAAAGATTCATATATGCTTATTTCACTGTATTTTCGCAACAAGCTGACTCAGAAGTATGTTAATTCATTGCTGATTTTCATATTTTTGCCATCAATGTTCTCTAAGCTAATAGTTGAAATAAAATTATTTCAGCAGAAGGTGGTTAAGTCGAAACTGAAGCCGATATGCCAGCAAAATACAGGCCAAAACATGCTGCAACTAAAAGGGATTCAGCGATACAGAATATTTTATCGACGTCGATAAACTTCGATTGATTAGTTGAGGGTGCACATTTAAACTACAGCAATCAAAATATTACAAAATGCTTTATCTGGAGAAATCGCATGTCAGCTCAGTTTGATCATGTATCGGTACTTAAAAAATCTAATGTATATTTCGGCGGGTTGTGTATTAGTCACATTGTACAATTTGAAGACGGGACCAAGAAAACGTTGGGTGTCATTCTGCCATCAGAAAATGCCTTGACCTTTGAAACACATGTTCCTGAGCGCATGGAAATTGTTTCAGGTGAATGCCGTGTTCAGATTGGCGATAGCGAAGAAAGTGAGCTGTTCCGTGCCGGTCAGTCTTTCTATGTACCGGGCAATAGCCGTTTTAAAATCGAAACCGATGATGTGCTGGACTATGTCTGCCATTTTGAAGGTTAAGTCCAGATTCAAGATCAGTGTAAACCGGGCAAGAAATTTCAGTGCGAATCGGTTAAACTAATCAGCTACAGAAATCCTGTGAAGTCAGCTTTACGGGATTTTTCTTTTGTATATAACTAATCTAGAGGTCGTTCATGGCAAAACCTGAATATTTTTATGGCGTACATTCAGTGGAGTCATTGTTAGAGCTTGAGCCTGAACGTGTCTTGACATTATTCACTCTCAAAGGACGCGATGATCAGCGTTTAAAGCGTGTACTGGAACTGGCTGAACCGTTTGGAATCAGTGTGCAGCAAGCCAGCCGTGACAAACTGGAAAAATTGGCCGGCCAGCCGTTTCACCAAGGCGTGGTCGCTGCGGTACGTGCACATCCGACACTGAATGAAAAAGATCTTGAATCACTGTTGAGCGCAAATCCTCAAGCGTTGTTATTGGCTCTTGATCATATTACCGATCCGCATAATCTCGGTGCCTGTATCCGTACGGCCGCTGCAATGGGCGTTGAGGCAGTGATTGCGCCACGTGATCGTTCAGCCACCCTAACTCCGACAGCACGTAAAGTGGCTGCAGGTGGTGCGGACAAAGTCAAATTCATTCAGGTGACCAATCTGGCGCGTACTTTGGGTCAAATCAAAGAAGATTTTAATGTTCGTGTGGTCGGTACCATGCTGGATGAAAAAGCACTACCGATCCAGAATTTTGATTTCACCGGTACCGGCGTCTGTGTGGTGATGGGTGCGGAAGATACTGGCCTGCGTCCAATCACGCAAAGCCAATGTGATCAGACCGTGTATATTCCGATGGCAGGCAATCTGCAAAGTCTGAATGTCAGTGTGGCTACAGGTATGGCGCTGTATGAAGCCTGCCGTCAGCGTAACCTTTAATTGATGATGACATTGTCAGACCGTACGCAAGGCTATGTTTTTTTAGTTGTTACCATGTGCATCTGGGGCGGTTTTACCTTAACGGCCCGCCTGAATGCGCTTTGGCAGATCAGTGCCTGGGATATCGTGGCCTTGCGTTTTTCTCTGGCATTCCTGATTCTGATGCCGATCTTGCTTTATCGTAAAGAGGCCGCTTTTTTACTGAAAAAAGAGCCTTTTATTTTAGCGATGATTGGCGGGGTGATTTATTGCCTGTTTGCCTATAGTGCTTTTCACTACGCACCTACCGCCCATGCTGCAATTTTCTTGAATGGCTGTATTCCGATCTGTACCGCGATTATGGCTTTTTTTCTGATGGGGCAGGCTTTTGATAAACATACCTGGGCCAGCCTGATCATTATGATCGTAGTACTATGCCTCATGAGTATGCTGATGTATCGGGAAACTGGTGTGGCCTTTGGGGCAGGGGACGGGCTGTTTTTTATCAGTGCCATACTTTGGGCGATTTTTACCGTTTTATTGCGTAAATATCAGCTAACTGCATGGCAGGCAATGTGTGGGGTCGCGATCTGGTCGGCAGTGATATATGTGCCGATTTATCTGCTATTTTTACCGAAAAATTTGAGTGTGCCTGAACCCAAGCATTTACTGTTTCAGACCATTTTTCACGGCATATTTGTGGTGATTATTGCCACTTTAAGCTATGTAGAAGCCATCAAGCGTCTTGGTGCATTTAAGGCAGGCAGTATTACCAATCTTGCACCTTTTATTGCGGCAATTCTGGCTGTACCTTTATTAAATGAAACTTTAAGTCTGGCCATGGTCTGTGGCCTGATGGGTATGGCAGTTGGGGCCTTACAGCCGTGGCGCTGGTTACAGCATCAGGACAGTCTGAGCCGAAAATTGGCAGAACAAAAAAAGCAGTCTTAATCAGACTGCTTTTTTTATGCTTCAGCTGGCTGCCATGTTTAAATATTTTTGATGTAATGGTCTGAGATGAGCATAGAGATGATCCAGATGACCATCATTTAGGACAATATCATCGGCCATGGTCTGCTTTTGTTCGCGGGACATTTGTGCGGCAATGATATTGCGAATTTGTTCGATATTCTGGCCATCACGTTGTGAGGCTCGCTCAATTTGCAGTTCGATGGTGGCATCAATCAGCAAGGTATGCTGGGTGAGTTCGTGCTGATTGGTCTCAAATAGTAGTGGTGAAACCAGAATGGCATAGGGACTTTGCGCAGCATGTAGTTGCTGGATAATGGAAGTGCGAATTGCTGGATGGGTAATACTTTCCAGGGTCTTGCGTGCTTCAGGAGACTGGAAGATATATTCACGCAAGGCACGCCGATTCAGTGAGCCATCGGCAAGCAGTACCCAATCGCCAAAAGCCTGCTGAATCTGGGTAAGTGCAGGCTGCCCGATTTCAACCACTTCACGTGCTACCACATCGGCATCGACTACCGTGATCCCTTGTGCTTCAAACCACTGACTGGCAGCAGACTTGCCACTGCCAATCCCACCGGTTAAACCGAGTACAAATTTCAATTTATTGACCTAAATACACTTTCATAATTTGTTCACCCCAAAGAAAAGCAATCCAGCCGGCAATCGCAATATAGGGACCAAAAGCAAAAGGCTGATTTTCCTTGCGGACTTTTAGCAGAATGATACCGATAATCGCACCTACTAGGGAAGACAGCAACACAATTAAAGGCAGTAATAATGGACCCATCCAGGCACCCAAAGCCGCTAGTAATTTAAAATCGCCATAACCCATGCCTTCTTTACCGGTGATGATTTTAAACAGGTAATACACTATCCATAGACACAGAAAACCAATGATATAGCCCCAGATGGCAGAGCTTGGGGAGGTATAGAGTGCATAACTATTTAACCCCAGACCTAGTGCAGCCAAGGGCAGGGTATAACGGTCAGGTAATAGCTGGGTGTCAAAATCAATAAAGGTTAGCGCAATCAGTACATAAGTCAGGATCAGACCAAACAGCATTTGTAGGGTAGGGCCAAATACTGCTACGACAAGCAGTGCACAAACTGCCGTCAGCATTTCAACCAAAGGATAACGGATGCTGATAGGATTCTGGCAGTTGCTACATTTTCCGCGCAGGACCAGCCAGCTGATAACTGGGATATTCTGGTACCAGCGGATTGGCTGATAACATTTAGGGCAAGTCGAAGCGGGTTTGCTTAAACTTAATTTCGCTTCATCAATCACCGGCTGTTCTGGATGCAAAAACATCTGGCAATCGGTACGCCATTCCTGTTCCATCATCTTGGGCGTGCGGTAAATCACTACATTTAGAAAGCTGCCGATACATAAACTAAAAAGCCCAACTGCGATATACAACGCCGTTGGGTTTTGAATAAAATATTGAATAAGATCTTGCATTAAACCACAGAACCCATTTGGAAAATTGGAAGGTACATGGCAATCACTAGACCACCGACAAGCACACCGAGAACAGCCATAATTAACGGCTCCATCATCGAAGTTAAGCCGTCCACTGCATTGTCGACTTCATTTTCATAATGCGTAGCTACTTTGTCCAGCATGGCATCTAGCGCACCTGACTCTTCACCAATTGCGACCATTTGGATGGCCATGGAAGGAAACTTGTTGGTGACCCGCATAGCAAACTGCAGCTGTTGGCCTGTGGCAACATCTTCACGAATTTTCATCACAGCATCTTCATATACGACGTTATTGGTTGCGCCCGCAGTAGATTCCAGTGCATCAATCAAGGGCACACCAGCTGCAAAAGTGGTGGCCAAAGTACGACTATAACGGGCAATAATCGCTTTATATACCAGATCACCAAAAATCGGTGCCTTAAGCGCTGCTTTATCCAGAAAATCGCGAAATTTCTTGCTACGTTTTTTGGCTTCAAGAAAAGCAGTAATGATGGCTCCAATGGCAATAATCAGCAGGAACCAATATTTTTGCATCCAGTCCGACATATTGACCACCATCTTGGTAAAAGCGGGCAAGTCTGCGCCAAATGAAGAGAATAAATCCTGGAAAACCGGGACCACTTTGACCATCAGAATAATGGTAACAATCAGGGCGACCACAACAACTGTAGCTGGATATTTCATGGCCTTTTTGATTTTTTGCTTGAGTAATTCACTTTTTTCTTTGTAAATCGCAACACGATCAAGCATGGTTTCAAGAGCACCCGACTGCTCGCCTGATTCCACTAGCGAACAGAATAATTTATCGAAGTATTGTGGGTATTTACGCAGTGCTCCAGCGAAAGTGTTACCCCCTTCGACTTCCCCTTTAATTCCCAGTACAACTTCACGCATGGATGGGTTTTCCAGACCTTCTGCAACAATTTCAAAGCCTTGTACCAGCGGTACTCCGGCTTTCATCATGGTCGCCAACTGTCGGGTAAAAATTGTAATATCCAGTGTCGAGACTTTTTTCTTCATCAAGCCTTCAAGGATATTTTTTTTCTTTTCCCGAATGGTTTTTATGCTGATGCCTTGTTTCCGAAGGGTGACCTTGGCCAGAGCCATATTTTTTGCTGGCAATTCCCCCTTGATCTTTGCCCCTTTACGATCAATTCCTTCATAGCTGAAGATCGGCATCATCTGGCCTTTCTTTACTGCTGCCATACCTTTATCCTTATTTTAGATCAGCGCCCGATCATTCGCTGGTGACACGATTGACTTCCTGTAAAGAAGTCACCCCCTGCATCACCTTGACTAAACCTGACCGGCGTAAATTGTTAAAACCTGCACGTGCGGAAGCATCGGCAATTTCAAGTGCATTGCCGTCCTCCATAATAATTCTGGAAATTTCGGGTGTTACTTTCATAACTTCATAAATACCCACACGACCCTTATAGCCTTCGCGACATTCATTGCAGCCCACCGGTTCATAAATTTGGAACTCAGGTTGCTGCAAGTCGGTTTCGGTAAAACCCATCTCCAGTAAGCTTTGTTTCGGAATATCGGCAGATTTTTTACATTGTGAACACAACCGACGCGCCAACCGTTGTGCAATAACCAGGTTGACTGAAGTGGCAATATTGAAAGAAGGCACCCCCATATTGCGTAAACGGGTCAAAGTCTCAGGTGCACTATTGGTATGCAGTGTCGACATCACCATATGACCGGTCTGCGCCGCTTTAATCGCAATCTCTGCAGTTTCCAGATCTCGGATCTCACCGACCATTACGATATCCGGGTCTTGACGTAAGAAGGACTTTAGTGCAGCAGAGAAGGTCAGGCCGACTTTATTATTGACATTGACCTGATTAATCCCTTGCAGGTTAATCTCGACCGGATCTTCCGCTGTCGAAATATTGGTATCTTCACGGTTTAAAATATTCAGACCGGTGTAAAGAGAAACTGTTTTACCGGAACCCGTCGGGCCGGTGATCAGCAGCATCCCTTGCGGTTTGTCCAGCGCCTGCATAAACAGTTCTTTTTGTTCCGGTTCATAGCCCAGAGCATCAATCCCCAGCATCGCGCTGGATGGATCCAGAATACGCAGTACCAGCTTCTCGCCAAACAGGGTAGGGAGAGAGTTGACACGGAAATCAATGGCTTTGTTTTTGGATAATTTTAGTTTGATTCGGCCATCTTGCGGTACCCGTTTTTCTGAAATGTCCATTTGCGACATAACCTTAAGACGTGAAGACAAGCGGTTTGCGAGCTGTAAGGGCGGGGTTGCAATCTGACGTAGAACGCCATCGACCCGGTAACGTACCCGATAGATTTTTTCATAAGGTTCAAAGTGTAGATCTGAAGCCCCCATACGGATCGCATCAATCAGCAATTTATTAATATATTTGACAATCGGGGCTTCTTCACCCTTGTTACTGTCATCCTCTTCTTTATTCGGATCAGCAGATTCGACATCAACATTCAGATCAAAGTCTTCATCGAATTCAAAAGTGCTTTCTTCGGTAAAATTCTGCTCGATCAGTTTTTCAAGTTTATTGTGTTCAACAATAATGGTTTCAATGTTGAGTTTGGTGGAAAAACGGACCGCATCAATTGCTTCAATATTGGTCGGGTTACTGATGGCAATATATAAAATACTGGAATTTTTAAAAATTGGCAGGATGCGATGCTTGGTAATCAGCTTCTCGTCAATGATATCCCGCAGGATTTGAGCAGGGTCATAAACACTGATATCAAATAGCGGTTCTCCGAATTCGACTGAAATCGTTTCGGCAATGACGGTGGGAGAAAGCTGTTGCTGGTTAATCAGCTCGGCCACAATATCTATTTTTTCCTGCTTGGCATGCGCCAAAGCACTGCGCATATCTTCAGCCGAGATTACGCCTTCCTCGACCAAACGACGAATAAATCCGGTAAATCTCGGCGACCCCTGTAAAGCTGTCATGCTATAAATGCCTACTCATCAAATTTTTTTAATTACTATATTAAAATTATACGTTTGTTACGTAAAAATGCCATAGCAAAGAGTGCTGCCACCTTCCTCATATCCAGTAAAACTATGAACTGGTTAGAAGAAGTCCCTATTTTTTTAAGTGATAACAAAAAATAACCATTTAGGATAGTCTAAACCGAGAATGAGTGATAAGAAAACTATTCTTTTAATTTTCCAATTCCGTGTAGAATGTGCCCAATTGAAAATATGTAAATGAAATAGGTTAATTATGTCGGTTTCGACGATTACCCCTTGGGTGATAGGTAACTGGAAAATGAATCCGGTGCAGGCAGAGGCATTGAGCTTGGTGCGTGGTCTTAAGAGTTTACTGGAAACAGCACCAATCTCTGAGGGTAAATGTCATCTGGGTGTGGCGCCGATGGCTATTGCGTTAAGCCAGATTCAGGCAGAACTGTCATCCGCTTCTCGTCCTATTTACACTGTAGCGCAAGATGTTTCACGTATTTCAGGAATGGGCGCCTACACCGGTGAAGTTAGTGCTGAATTACTCGCAGACAGCCAAATCCAGTATGTACTGGTAGGTCATTCTGAGCGCCGGGAAATATTTGCTGAAAATACTGACATTTTAAATGCTAAAATCAAGCATGCTTTAAGTGCTGGTTTGACGGTAATTTATTGTGTAGGTGAAAGTCTGGAACAACGTGAAGCAGGGCAGGCGGAAGCGGTCGTATTGCAGCAGATTTGTGATATTGCTGCTGTAGTGGATGCTGATCAGTGGAAAAATGTCGTGATTGCCTATGAACCGATCTGGGCAATTGGAACCGGTAAAACTGCTTCTCCTGAAGATGCGCAAGCCATGCATGCACAAATCCGTCAAGGTTTAAGCCAGATTACGGGCTATGGCGAGACTATGGCGATTTTATATGGTGGTAGTGTCAAGCCGGAAAATGCAGTAGAGTTAGCAGCCTGCCCGGATATCAACGGGGCATTGGTCGGTGGTGCATCACTCAATGCTGAGTCATTCCATAAAATTGCTCAGGCATTTGCAAATACACAATAATTAGGAGTTCGGCATGCAAACTTTTGTGCTGGTAGTACATATTATCTTAGCTGTTTTGATGATTGTCTTGATTTTGGTTCAGCATGGTAAAGGTGCAGATGCTGGTGCCTCTTTCGGCGGCGGCGGTGCAGCAACAGTATTCGGAGCATCAGGTTCGGGTAATTTCATGACCCGCTTGACTGCGATTTTTACTGCGCTGTTTTTCGTAACCAGTCTGACTTTGGCGGTTCTTGCCAAGAAGCAAACAACAAATGCGTATAGTTTGTCATCAGTCCAGTCCGCACCGACTGCGCCGGTACAACCGGTTGAAACTTCACCAACTGCACCAAAAACGGCCGAATAGTTTTAATTAGTCCTTTCTTTTTTTGAGTGATGCGACTAGAATGCGTCACAGCTGCGGTGGTGGTGGAATTGGTAGACACGCTACCTTGAGGTGGTAGTGCTTTCGGGCGTGGGGGTTCAAGTCCCCCCTTCCGCACCAACTTATAATCCAGAAATTTAAGTTGGTGTATGCAGCTGAAAAACTTCTATTGATGCGGGATGGAGCAGTCTGGTAGCTCGTCGGGCTCATAACCCGAAGGTCGTTGGTTCAAATCCAGCTCCCGCTACCAATCAATCCTTTTTAAAGACGCAAACTTTTAAGAGGCAGCTTAAACCAGTATTAAGCTGAGAAATATAATTTGCATGTTGTTGCGGGATGGAGCAGTCTGGTAGCTCGTCGGGCTCATAACCCGAAGGTCGTTGGTTCAAATCCAGCTCCCGCTACCAATCTTTTAAAGATGCAAACTTTAAAAGCAGCTTGGAATATTAAGCTGAAAGTTTTTTGTACGCTGATGCGGGATGGAGCAGTCTGGTAGCTCGTCGGGCTCATAACCCGAAGGTCGTTGGTTCAAATCCAGCTCCCGCTACCATTTTTTCAGCGACAGATCACAAATATACAGAATGATGCGGTTTTGATTGAAAAGATCTCATTTTTTGTATATAATTTTTGCACGTTGATGCGGGATGGAGCAGTCTGGTAGCTCGTCGGGCTCATAACCCGAAGGTCGTTGGTTCAAATCCAGCTCCCGCTACCAAGTTTCTAAAAGAGGCTCACAACAAGGTGGGCCTTTTTGCACAGTGGGATTTGAAAAAAGTCTTAAACTGTGCAGTAATTGGGGCGATTTACGCCCTTTTTTATTGGCTATCGTGTAGTGTCGACATTATTTGATCAAATCTCCATGTTTCACTACTACTATAGTTTGTATTGGTTTGTAGTGGTCAAATAGATCATAAAATCGCACCAGATGACGAGAGTAAATGAAGCTATCAAATAAAACTCAAGCACTTCAGGACTTGATTGCACCGGCAGTTGAAGCCTGTAATGTAAACCTTTGGGGGATTGAGTTCCTGCCACAAGGGAAACGTTCGTTATTACGTATCTATATCGACAAACCAGTCGATGAGAGCGTTGCACCAGTCGTCAATGAAGATGGTGAAGAAGAACAGGGTCGTGGTATTGGCGTTCAGGATTGTGTGCGTGTCACGCAGCAAGTGGGTGCAATGCTGGATGTTCATGATCCAATTTCAGGTGAGTATTCACTTGAGGTTTCATCACCAGGCTGGGACCGTCCTTTTTTCCAGCTTGAGCAGATGTCAGGTTATATTGGTCAAACCGTAGCACTACGATTGATCAGCGCAGTAGATAACCGTCGCAAATTCCAGGCAAAACTGGTTGCTGTCGACCTGGAAAGTGAAATGGTTCAGGTTGAAGTGGAAAAGCAGCAGGTATTGGAGATCGACAGTCACAATATTGATAAAGCAAATTTGGTCTTCCAAGATTAATTTAATAAATAAGAATTTGAACGCATAGGTGACGTATGGCACGTGAAATTCTGACCGTCGTTGAAACGGTTAGTAACGAAAAAGGTGTACCTCGTGAAGCGATCTTTGAGGCGCTTGAGCAAGCTTTAGTTGCAGCGACAAAGAAAAAATTCTACGAAGGTACAAATTCGGAAGAAGCACGTTTACGTGTGGAAATCGATCGCAAGACAGGTGACTATCGCACTTTCCGTCAGTGGGAAGTGGTTGCAGATGAAGATCATGAAATGCCAGCTTGTCAGGATGCGATTTCTGACGTTGATCCTGCAAAATGGTCAATTGGCGACATTCGTGAGCTGGAAGTTGAATCGATTGATTTCGGTCGTATTGCGGCACAAATTGCCAAGCAAGTGATCGTACAGAAAATTCGTGAAGCAGAACGTGCACTTGTGGCAGATGCTTATGAATCTAAAGTCGGCGAGTTGATCTACGGTGAAGTGAAAAAACAAACCAAAGATGGCTTTATTATCGACTTAGGTGACAATGCCGAAGCTTATCTTGCCCGGGAAGAAATGATTCCGAAAGAGATTCTTCGTCCGAAGCAGCGCGTAAGTGCAATTCTTTATAGCGTGAACCGTGAAGGTCGCGGTGCGCAATTGTTATTGTCGCGTGCCAAGCCTGAAATGCTGATCGCATTGATGAAGAAAGAGATCCCTGAGATTTCTGAAGAAATTATTGAAATTAAAGCTGCAGCTCGTCAACCGGGCGTGCGTGCCAAGATTGCAGTAAAAACCAATGACCACCGTATTGACCCGGTGGGTGCTTGTATTGGTATGCGTGGTACCCGAATTCAGGCTGTACAGCAAGAGCTCAATGGTGAGCGTATTGATGTCGTAGTCTGGTCGGATGATCCTGCGCAATATATCGCAAGTGCATTGGAACCAGCAGATGTATCGAGTATTGTCATCGATGAAGATGCACGTACTGCTGATATTATCTTTGCTGCCAGCGATCAGTTGGCACGTGCAATTGGTTCACAAGGTCAGAACGTTCGTCTGGCATCAGAACTGACTGGCTATAAGCTGGACATGATGCTGGAAGAGGAATACTACGCCCGTCAACAAAACGAAGCGCAACAATATCTGGACATGTTTGTACAACGTCTGGATATCGCTGAAGATTTGGCGATGGCATTAGTAGAAATGGGCTTCACCTCGCTTGAAGAAATTGCTTACGTCCCGGCAGAAACATTCGATGAAATCGAACTTGATGCTGAACTAGTTGAATTATTGCAAAGCCGTGCGAAAGAAATTGCACTTGCTGATGCATTACAACAGCAAGAGAATATCCAAGCGCCAAGTGAAGAACTTGTTGCAATGGAAGGCATGACAGCAGAGATCGCGCAAGCTCTAGCAGCTCGTGGTGTGGTAACCGTGGATGATTTAGCAGATCAGGCAACCGACGATATCGCAGATATTGAAGGTTTGGGTGCTGAGAAAGCGGGTCAACTCATTATGAAAGCGCGCGAATCATGGTTTAACTAGGAGGTAGTATATGACGGACAAGTCAATTAAAGAGTTAGCCCTCAGCGTGGGTCGTCCAGTTGAGAAGCTCCTAGAGCAGGTTCGTGAGGCAGGTTTACCACAGCGTAAAGCTGACGATATTATTACCACCGAACAACAAGATAGCTTGATGAGCCATGTGAAAAAATCACAAGGTTCAGAGAGCCAAGCAGGGCAAATCACGTTGAAACGTAAAACGACCAGTACGGCTAAAGTAGCCAGTACTTCAGGTAAGGCAAAAACAATTAATGTAGAAGTTCGCAAGAAGCATACATTTGTTAAGCCAGATCCAGAACAGATCAAAGCAGAAGCATTGGCGAAAGCCAAGGCTGAGCAACAGGCCAAAGCTGCGCCTGAGCAGAATACAGCGCAAGCTGCTGCTGAAGCTCCAAAAACTGGCGTCAATAATGCCAGTAAAGCGCTAGAAGCGATGCGTGCTGCTGCAAAGCAAACCAGTGACAAGCAGGAAGTTTCTAAAGCTGCAGTTGTGGTAAAACGCAAATCAACCAATAAACCGATTGTAAAACAAACGGTTAAGCAAGTAGAAACAGCTGAACAGAAAAAACTACGTGAAGCGGAAGCAGCAAAATTAAAAGCTGTTGAAGAAGCAGCACGTCGTAAAGCGGCTGAAGAAGCGCAGCAACGTACGCTTGAACAAATGCGTCAAATGGCGACCAAGTACTCTGCTGAAGATACCACTGCAACCATTCGTGTTGTTGATGATTCTCCTCTGGCAGCCGGTCTTGTTGGCCAGGCATATGAAGACTCTTTTGCCAAAGAAGACCGCGAAATCAAACGTGGTACCAATACGCCGAGCGCGCGTGCACCGAAAAAAGGTGGCCGTCGTGGTCAGGAAGAGCAAAGCTTCAGCAAACAGCCTAAACGTGGTTTAAAAACCAGCCAGGGCAACAAGCATGGTTTCGAAAAACCTGTGAAAAAACAGGTTTACGATGTTGAAATCGGTGAAACGATTGTAGTTGCTGACTTGGCTGCGAAAATGGCAGTTAAGGTTCGCGAAGTGATTAAATCACTCATGAAAATGGGTGAGCTAGTAACTCAGAACCAGGCGATTGATCAGGAAATTGCTGCACTTGTGGTTGAAGAAATGGGCCATAATCCGGTACTGGTTTCTGATACACAAGCTGAAGATAACTTGCTGGAAGCAGCTGAAGAAGCACGTGGTGCGCAAACCACTCGTGCGCCTGTTGTGACTATCATGGGTCACGTTGACCATGGTAAAACATCACTGCTTGACCGTATTCGCCGTGCCAAAGTGGCTCAAGGTGAAGCGGGCGGTATTACCCAGCATATCGGCGCTTACCATGTAACTACCGATAAAGGTATTATTACTTTCCTTGATACTCCGGGACACGCAGCGTTTACTGCGATGCGTTCACGTGGTGCCAAAGCGACTGATATCGTGGTACTTGTTGTAGCAGCAGATGATGGTGTGATGCCACAAACTGCAGAAGCAATTGATCATGCGCGTGCTGCAGGTACGCCGATCATTGTTGCGATCAACAAGATGGATAAAGAGTCTGCTGATCCAGACCGTGTTCTGAATGAATTGACTGCTAAACAGATCGTGCCTGAACAATGGGGCGGTGATGTGCCGGTTGCCATGGTTTCAGCCCACACGGGTCAAGGTATTGATGAGCTGCTGGACCTGATTTTGATTCAAGCAGAAATGTTAGAGTTGAAAGCATCTGAAGAAGGTGCTGCGCAAGGTGTGGTTATTGAAGCACGTGTAGATAACAGCCGTGGTGCTGTGACTTCTATTCTTGTTCAAAACGGTACCCTGAAAGTGGGTGACCTGGTACTTGCTGGTTCGTCTTATGGTCGCGTACGTGCGATGACAGATGAAAACGGTAAACGTATCAAGTCTGCTGGTCCTTCAATTCCGGTTGAAATTCTGGGTCTTCCAGAAGCACCAATGGCGGGTGATGAAGTTCTTGTGGTCAGCGATGAGAAGAAAGCACGTGAAGTTGCTGATGCGCGTATGGACCGTGAACGTCAAAAACGTCTTGAGCGTCAATCTGCAATGCGTCTTGAAAATATCATGGCATCTATGGGCAAGAAAGATGTGCCTATCGTCAATGTGGTACTGAAGACTGATGTACGCGGTACGCTGGAAGCCTTGCATGTAGCACTTGCTGAACTTGCAACAGATGAAGTGAAAGTACGTATTATCGGTTCAGGCGTTGGTGCAATCACCGAGTCTGACGTAACACTGGCTGAATCTTCAGAAGCAGTTCTGCTTGGCTTTAACGTACGTGCGGATAATGCAGCACGCCAAAAAGCCGATGCGGACAATATCGACATTCGTTACTACTCAATCATCTATCAATTGATCGATGACGTGAAAGCAGCAATGAGCGGTAAGCTTGCACCTGAACATCGTGAAACGATTCTGGGTGTTGCACAGGTACGTGAAGTATTCCACTCAAGTAAATTCGGTGCGGCTGCAGGCTGTATGGTGCTTGAAGGTGTATTACATCGTAACAAACCGATTCGCGTATTACGTGATGACGTGGTTGTGTTCCAGGGTGAGCTTGAATCTCTTCGTCGCTACAAAGAAGTGGTTGAAGAAGTTCGTGCCGGTATGGAATGTGGTCTTGCGGTGAAAGGCTATAAAGACATCAAACCTCTCGACAAGATCGAAGTGTATGATGTTCAACTGATTAAACGGAGTCTTTAATGGCGGGTAGTCAACGTCTGAAGCGTATGGCGGATACAGTACAACGCGAGTTGTCAGAACTGATCCGTCAGGAGCTGAAAGATCCACGCTTAGGTGGTCTGGTGACCATCTCTGCGGTGAAGGTGAGCCCAGACCTGGGATATGCGGAAGTTTATGTCACTGTAATGGGACGTGAACTTGGCGACGAACAGAGCGAAGCGGCAAATAAAGAAACTCTGGATGTATTAAACAAAGCATCCGGTTTTCTGCGCCATGAACTGAGTCGTCGTATTAAAACCCGTATTACGCCTCGTCTACGTTTCCATTATGATAAGACCAATGCATATGGTAACTATATGTTTGGTTTGATCGCTGAAGCTGTGAAGGACTTGCCTGAAGCAGAAGCAAAAAAAGACGATGAATAAGTCTTAACACAATAAAAAAGCCACCCAAAGGTGGCTTTTTTATTGTCTGGTTGTATCAAAAATTAAGCTACTGATAGACCAATCTAAAAATAGTCTGGATTAAGTGAGATCATCATCTTTATGGTTCATTTTTTTCTCATAAAAAGCACGGCGACGTGAGCGCTGCCAAGGCAGAGGGCGTTCCAGCGTTTCCGGAACCTCGCCACTCAAAGAGCGTAAACGCAAATGCAATGCAGCCTGTGCCATCAGATTGGCAGATACCGGTGCGGTAATGAAGGCGAACAGGGTGATGAGCACTTCAGCAAAACCGAAACGGCCATATATGGCCGAGAACAGAATTGAAGCCATCAAAAAGCTGCCCAGGCCCAAAGTACTGGATTTGGTCGGGGCGTGCAGACGCATAAACAGATCGGGCAGACGGACCATACCGATCCCGCCGACCAGCATAAAGAAAGCACCAATCAATAAAAAAATCGACACCAGTATTTCTAAAATTAAGGACATTTAAAAACTCCTAGTCGATCACATGGCCAGTGGTGAAATAACGTGCCAAGGCTGCAGTCGAAACAAAGCCAAGCATCGCAACCAGTAAGGCCCCTTCAAACAGGAAGCTGCTACTCCAGTAAATCCCTAAAATGACAATCAGACAGGTGGCATTCAGGAACAGGGTATCGAGTGCCAAGAGCCGGTCAACGATAGAAGGGCCAGTGATGAGCCGGATCAGGCAGAGTAACATCGAGACAGTGATAGCACCCAGGCAAATCATTAATGCATAAGGCAGAATAGTCATGCTTTTTCTCCTGTCTGTGCGCTGAAAATTTCAATCAGAGGCTGTTCGTAGCGCTGTTTGATCGTTTCGATTTCTGCTGCTTCATCCTCTGTGCTTAAGGCATGAACCAGAATATCACCACGATCCTGATCAATGCCTGCAGATACTGTACCGGGCGTTGTAGTAATGATCATTGCCAGCAAGGCATTGACTTCCTCATGCTCGGTTTCCAAAGGCACGCGAAACCATTTCGGATGCAGGTTCTTGGTTGGACCAAGTACCAGTTTTGCGACTTTAATATTGGCTACTACAATATCCCAAACCACGACAAAGAACAGGCGCAGGGCAGGAGCCCACTGCATATTCGGGGTATAGTCAATAAAAGGTGCAACCATTTTCGGAATGACAATCGCCAGAACCAGCGCGAAAAGCAATGTTCCAGCTTCCAGATTATGTGCCAGCAGAATCCAGCTTAGCCCAACGATCACAGAAACCAGCGGATGCGGGAACCAACGTTGCAGGAATGATACAGCCATTAAGGTCCCTCCACCGGTTTAAGTTGATTATCATCATATCTGTTTTGTTCAACATACTGCTGATCAATCTGGCGTTGCTTGAATTCAGAAATGTTTTCACCTTCCAGAGTGGCTTCCGAAATCGTATAAGGAACCAGATGTGCATTCGGATCGACTGTCTCACCACCGTACTTGGTTTCAGGTAAATAGCTTGGATCAAAAGGTTGCACACTGATAAACTGGCCTTCTGCATCGCGTTTTAACAAGGCAGCTTCATAAACCGGATTATTTTTAATCTGTTCTGCAGTCTGATAATTATATTGATAGATCGGTCCGGCAAACACCACATAGGCAGTCAGGCCAGCAAGCAATAGATAGATTACACGATCATTACGTGCGGGTGCCTTACTTGGTAGGGCTTCGTATTTGTGAAAATCTTCAGAATTAAGGTCATCCTCAGGTCTGGTCGAACGCCAGAACAGCACGAAACCAACCCGGGTAAAGGCCAGAATACTGAGGAAGCTTACCAATAAAATGGTCAGGATAATAATCATCTGATAGTCTGAATTGGCAGAAGCCTGCAAAATAAAGACTTTACCGAAGAAACCACTAAACGGTGGCAGGCCGGCCATCATCAAGGCAATGATGAAATAGACAATCGAAACCAGCTTGTTCTGTTTCATCAGTGGCGCGATTTTAAAGTGATCCTTAAATTCGCCGCGCTGTGAGGTAATCCAGCCTGACAGGATATAAAAGGCTGCGCCAATCAGGGTACTGTGCACCATATAATACAATGCACCGGCCCAGGCTGCAGTTGTATTCATGCCGATTGCTACCAGAATTGTTCCGACTGAAGACAGCACCATAAAGCCGATAAAACGGCGCAGACGTTCTGTGCCGATTGCGCAAATCACGCCATAAACCGACGTAATCAGACCAATCACCAGCAGGCAATTCATCAGGATCTGGTGGCTGTATTCATCATCAAAAACAGTTCCATTAATCCGTAAAATTGCATACACCCCGACTTTGGTCATGATGGTAAAGAGTGCTGCCACAGGTGTGGTGGCTACGGCATAGGTTTTGGGTAACCAGAAGCCAAGCGGTAGCATCGCCGCTTTAATTCCGAACACGACAAACAGCATTAATCCACCAGCAACCGCCAGCTTGTGCTGATCTTCAGCGAGGGTAGGCATCAAGCGGGCCACATCTGCCATATTCAGACTGCCGACACTGCCATAAATCATCCCGAGTCCAATCAGGAATAGGGCAGAAGCAAACAGATTAATGGTGACGTAGTGGATTCCCAGCTGGAAACGGGCCTTGCCTTGTCCATGTAGCAGTAGTACATAGGATGCCATCAACAAGATTTCAAAAAACACGAACAGGTTAAACAGGTCACCGGTCAGGAAGGCACCGGTCAAACCCATGAGCAGGAAATGCACCATGGCATGGAAATAACGCCCACGCATATCCCATTCTTTACTGGCATACCAGAGCACCGGCACTGCAAGGGCATAGGTCAAAACCAGCATCATCGCAGAGAGCTGATCGAGAACCAGTACAATACCAAAAGGTGCGACCCATTCGCCCAGCGTATAAACATTGATCTGACCCTGATTACTGTCTACTAAATAGCTGACAGCAATGATCAGGCCCAAGATACTCGAGACATAGCTGATACCCCGACGCCAGGGCTGACGCCAGTCCGTCACCAGAGAGCCTGAACCCGGGTTGCCTAAAAGAACCAGGACAAAAGCGGTAAAGGCCGGTAAAAGAATACTGAAAATAGGGGTATGTTGATTCCAGAAATTGAGAAGATCAGTCATTAAGGCTCATCCTCGCGCGGGTCAAGATTTGGTATTTCTTCTTTGGAGTCAACGTGGTCTGTTCCTGATTCGTAGCGGCTACGCAATGCCAGTTGGACAATAAAGGCAGTGGTGGCAAAGCCAATCACGATGGCTGTCAGCACCAGTGCCTGAGGAAGGGGATCGGTCACTTTCGAGGCTTCAGTCAATACTGCAGGCGAATTCATCTGAATTCGGCCCATGGCAAATAAAAACAGGTTGACTGCATAACCAATCATGGCGAGACCCAACACTACCGGGAAGGTACGGGCACGCAGGATCAGATAAATGCCTGTGGCCGTCAGCAGGCCAATCGCAGAGGCTAATAAAAATTCTAAACTGATCATTCTATTATCCTCTTGGTACAGGGCCAGTCATGCTTGAGTGACGTGAATCGCCTAAGACTGAAATCATCAGCATCGTTGCACCCACAACAGTGACATAAACGCCAACATCAAACAGCGCAGCCGAAGCCAAATGCATTTCTCCAATCATTGGCGGAGAGACATAGATATGTGCACTGGTCAGGAATGGACGTGACCAGAACCAGGCCGCGACACCGGTCAAACCGGCAATGGTTAAGCCGACTCCAATCCAGATTTCATAGAGACGGCCAGATTTGGCCCCCAGCAACTGTTCGGTTTTATCCTGCCCCACTGCGATATATTGAATAATAAGTGCCAGTGAGGTGACCAAGCCTGCAATAAATCCACCGCCTGGCAAATTATGGCCACGCATAAAGATGTACAGGCTGACCACCAGTGCTACAGGCAAGATCCATGATGCAGTAATACGTAACATCAGGGGTGAAGGATTAAAACGATAGGTCAGACCCTGGGTGATAGTGGCGCCATGGGCACGCATTCCATCCATCAGGCTAAGTACACCAATCGCGGCAATTCCAAGTACGGTAATTTCGCCAAAGGTATCGAAACCACGGAAGTCGACCAGAATCACATTCACCACATTGGTGCCGCCGCCCAGTGGAATCGACTGTTGCAGGAAGAACCATGAAATGGAATTATGATCACGGGTCATGATCAGCCAGGCAATTGCCGCAATTCCAAGACCGCCACCTATTGCAATAATGGCATCACGCCAGCGACGGGTCGGACTCGATTCATACGGTGTTAACTGAGGCAGTAAAGATAAACTCATCAGTAGCAGAACCGTGGTGACCACATCAACCGTAATCTGGGTCAATGCCAGATCGGGTGCCGAGAAACCGATAAAAACCATGGTGACGACCAGACCAACTGCACCGCTAATCAGTACGGCTTTAATCCGCTCATGATGGAACCACAGCAGCATCCAGCAGGCAGAAAACAGGAGTAACCACAAGATAATCGCCAGAGCAGGGGCGTGGGTCAGTTCACGTGTACCCGTGCCCACCGCATTGTTCACCAGTGGGAAACTGACCAGTGCGACAGTAAAAATCACGATCCACAATAAATAGCTTTGTAATTTGCCATTTTCAGTGGCACGGCGGAAACGGCGTGAATTCAGCAGCAGATTTTTCAAAAACAGCTCGAATAATACCCGGCCCTGCAAGCGGCCCAGTTTTGGATCCAGGTCGATTTCGCGTAAGGTGCCACCTTTGGCAAGAGAAAAATAGAAGATGACTCCGCCAACGAGGGCTATCACGCTCATCAGCAGCGGCAGGTTGAAGCCATGCCATAGTGCCAGATGAGTGCCTTCAAAAGCAAAATCCTGAGTCGATGCCCGGGTGGAGCTGTTTACAATTTTTTCAACCAGAAGTGCCGGGAATATACCCACCAAAATACACAAGATTGCCAATAAGGTTGCGGGTGCACGCATGCCAAACGGAGGTTCATGTGCATCTTTATTCGGAACCTGCTTGCCTAGCGGACCATCGAAAAATACCCCATGCACCAGTCGAGTAGAATAGGCGACTGCAAAAATCCCGGCCAGTGTTGCGACAATGGCTGAAACGACCATGACCGGACCACTCAAGTTCGCGACCAGTTCGGTAAAGAACATTTCCTTGGACAGGAAGCCATTGGTCAGTGGCACACCTGCCATAGCCGCCGCCGTAATCATGGTCAGGGTAGCGGTATAGGGTAGCAGTTGCCATAAGCCTGACAGTTTGCGCAAGTCACGTGTGCCCGATTCATGGTCGATAATTCCGGCAATCATAAACAGGGCCGCTTTAAAGGTGGCATGGTTAATAATATGAAAAATTGCAGCTGCAACCGCCAGAGGAGAACCGATCCCAAGCAGACACATGATCAGGCCTAAATGGCTGATGGTTGAATAGGCGAGTAAGCCCTTCAGGTCTTCCTTGAAAATGGCAAAAAAAGCGGCCATACATAGGGTAAACAGACCGACAAAGGTTACAATATTATGAAACAGTGCAGCACCGACGAAGATCGGTAGCAAGCGTGCGACCAGAAATAAACCGGCTTTGACCATAGTGGCCGAGTGTAAATAGGCCGAGACAGGTGTCGGCGCAGCCATGGCATTCGGTAACCAGAAATGGAAGGGAAACTGCGCACTTTTGGTAAAAGCACCGAGTAAAATCAGCAAGAGAGCCGGTACAAATAAAGCATGTGACTGAATCTGTTCGGTCATCGTCAGGATTTGATCAATCTGGTAGGTACCAGTGATTTGACCAAGCAGGATAAAACCACCCAGCATGGCCAGACCACCCAGTCCAGTAATGGTCAGAGCCATACGTGAGCCACGTTGCGCAGCTTCGTAATTGCTCCAGTAACCCACTAGCAGGAAAGATGAAATACTGGTCAATTCCCAGAAAACCAATAAAAGAATCAGGTTATTTGACAATGAAATCCCGAGCATAGCTGCCATAAACAGCATCAGCAGAAGATACAGCTTGCTCAGCGAATTTTTGGGATTCAGATAATAATAGGCATAAATATAAATCAGCGTACCAATCCCGCTGATCAGCAGGGCAAACAGCAGTCCCAGGGAATCCAGACGAAAACTGAAATCAATACCCAGCTGCGGCAGCCAGGACCAGGTCTGGGTAATCACTGCGCCATCAAATATGGCAGGCGCCTGACTCAATAATAATAAGAAACTGCTGAGGCTGACACCAATTGCCCCTAAAGCCGTTACCTCGCGCGAAAATTGCTTCAGCCACGAGACAAGGGTTGTGCCTAATACTAACGGTAACAATATAATAATCGGCAGCACACTCGTATCCATTGTCGTGATTTAGGCTGTGACCAACCTAGGGTGAATCTTTATCTTCCAAGGACTACAGGATCACAAGGAGCGATCCAAACTTCTCAATCTTGAAAGCCAAAAGAATATTCAAAAAGAATATAAAACAGTTGTATTGCGCAACTTATGAACGATAGCAAATTCCGATTTTACAATGAAAT
The DNA here is from genome assembly GCF_048147925.1 of Acinetobacter sp. 226. NCBI lineage: Bacteria > Pseudomonadati > Pseudomonadota > Gammaproteobacteria > Moraxellales > Moraxellaceae > Acinetobacter > Acinetobacter sp. 226. The sequence continues at coordinate 93,163 of NZ_JAYWYX010000007.1, forward strand.
TCGCAAATAAATCCGATCATATTACAGGATAACAACAACATCAACGTTTTTATGTGGAACTTATAAATTATACGTGAGCTTGGTTTTAACCGCAGAGGGATGCTTAAACAGATCATCCAGAAGTGACCGAAAATTAAGATTAGATCTCAGCCATTGATTGTAAATATAAATAAAAACAGGGTTTCTTATGCTGGGGAAACTGCCTGACTTGATATTTTTCTTTTCAAGCCTCTCTATATCAGGTCCCCAAAATGTACTTGGTTATTTTTGAGTTTTCGGGGAGTTTTATCTATATAAACATTTTCTAATGGCTACTAGGTACCTACCTAAATCTGTTTCATGAGCTTAAGCAGACTGGAAAATGGCCAGGCTATTTTTGCTAAACAGAGTAATTATCATGAATAAAGTACTTCGATGGACGTTACTTTAGTCCCATGTTGTTCACATCTATATTTACATCTTAACCGGCTGCCTGGCGGAGCGACTGCGGCATTTTGATTTTCAGTTGCTGAATCAGGTCATAAATGTGATGAATATTTAAACTCACTTTGGCACGGGTACAGGCCACATAAAGTAATCTTAATTCTTCATCACTAATTTTATGGTCTTTTTCATTCAGCTTGAATTGATAGTCATCTTCAATATGAACCCGATCCCACTCCAGACCTTTGGCTTTGTGCGCCGTGGAAATAATATAGTCAGCCTGGGCAATCGGGGTAATTTTAGCCAGGGCTTTTTTCAGCGGATCGGTGCCATGCTCGTCCACCAGTTTGACCAGTGGCTTGATGTCACTGCCTTCATTGGTTTCACAGTATTCATGGACATCATGCCAGGAGTTAAACCAGGCCAGTTCCGGCACATCAACCACACGCTTGCCCTGTTTTAGTATAGCAGCCGCATCGACAAAGCGATTCAGTTTGACATGATCGGCCTGCAGGCTGACTTTGTCACCGCGTACCAGTCCGGCCAGTAGCAATTCCATGGCCCGGGCATTGGTCCGACATAAAATTGCATCACGCATTTTGGTATGCGGTTTATTCACGACTTTAGAATCTAACAACGGATTGCCCAGCAAAGGCACAGTCTCATTGAGGGCACCTAAAATGGCATTGGCATTCAGGGCAATTTCAGGACCAAAACGAAATGAGGTGGTCAGACGTGATTCAGGCAGAGGCAGTTGCTGCATGGCATTGACTGCACCGCGCCAGGCATAGATCTGCTGATGCGCATCTCCGACATAAATCACTTGGGTGCTGCGCTGTTTCAGTAGAATTCCCAGCATTAAGGGATCGGCATCCTGAGCTTCATCGAATAGCACATAATCGGCCGGAATATTCGGCTCAGACAGTGCCCAGAGTTTCAGGTAAATGTCATGACCAATGCCGGCCTGATGATTTGGATCAATCGACTCTAGCCAGCGCCGTTCGACTGCCGGATAAAGCTTCTGCTGCAAGGTCTCGATATCATCCGGATGTAGCCAGCTTGGCGCCTGAATATGCCGCGGGGCAGGATACTGCGAACTGGTCGAACAGAAATAGCCGACCGCATTGGCGACCAAGCTTGCCAGTCTTGATGGCATCAAGACATATTTCTCATAGCGTCCGCCCATCATGCGGCGCATAGTCATCGGTTCAAGCCGGTACTCTTTGGCAATAAAACTCGGACTCAAGCGTGGCAGACGCAGCTTGTCGGTCACTCCACGTGGAACACTGCGAAATGCCAGCGAGTGAAAAGTCCGGCAATCCACGCCCCGGTGGAACCTGGCCTGCGCTTCACTGGCAATGGCTTTGTTAAAGGCTAGATACATGCCACGTCTTTGCGGCATGGCATCACTGATCATTTGCAGGGTAGTCGTTTTACCTGTACCTGCATAGGCAATCACCTTAAAGGATTTGCCCAGACGTGCGTTATCAATGGCAGTCGCCTGCTCATAGGTCGCGGTCGGTTTTTTTAAATCAGACACAGATGAATTCAAGGCTTAATGCTGACGGTTGGCTTTTTCAACCAGACCAGACAAGCCTTGGCGACGTGCCAGTTCATTTAATACCAATTGCACATCCAGGTCGAAATAACCGAGCATGACGATGGTATGGAACCAAAGATCTGCCACTTCATAGATCAGATCATTTTTATGGTCTGCCGAAGCATCCTGATCAAAGTCTTTGGCTGCCAGCACAGTTTCAAAGCTTTCTTCACCCACTTTTTCCAGAATCTTGTTCAGGCCTTTATGGTAGAGCTTGGCTACATAAGAGGAATCCGGATCGGCCTGTTTGCGTTCTGCCATCATTTGTCCCAGATAAGACAAGACTTCGACCTGTTCAGATTGGGCGGTTGATGCTTCCATCGCCAGCGTATGCGGATTCGTAGATTTTTCGCCATAAATCGCAGATGGATCTTTCAGCTGTGCATCGACAATTTCCCAGCCATTTGGCGTGAGTTTGCGATAGAAACATGATTCGCGACCGGTATGGCAGGCGATACCGCCATGCTGTTCAATTTGCAGCACAATCACGTCGGCATCACAGTCCAGACGGATTTCATGTACAGTCTGAAAATGTCCTGATTCTTCACCCTTATGCCATAATTTGTTGCGTGAACGGGAGAAATACACTGCCTGATTTTTTTCGGCAGTTAAAGCCAATGCTTCACGGTTCATCCAGGCCACCATCAACACACGTCCAGTTTGATGATGCTGGGCAATGGCAGGGACTAATCCTTGTTCGTTAAATTTTACTTCATCGAGCCATTGCACATTGTTCATAAGGGTTTCCATCATTTCAATCAAAATATAAAAATACGGATAGGAAATATCCGCTGATAGTGTACGTGATCTCGCAGCATTTGCGGCAAAAATCTGTGTTGATCAGGACAGGCTGTGTCGTGGTTTTTTAAATCCGTCCACTTTATTTCAGATCTTGCAAAAATGAGACAGAGAAAAGCCGCCTAGTTGGCGGCTCGTATTGCGATTCAATTATCCGTATGAAAAATTACCAGTGTTCGCCCGGGAACAGACGCGCATATGCTTTCTGCACCAAGTTCAATTTTTGTGGTTGGCCCACAGATGCACTTGAACTTGGGAACAGGTTGAAACCAATGGACATCAAGACATTGTTGATATCTGGCGCAATGGAATAGGTAATGGATGCCAGACGACCCAAACCGGTCGCGACTTTCTTCGGGCGCTTCATGATTGCATAGGCAATCAGGTCGGCCGCCTGTTCTGGAGAAAGCGTTGGAACATATTTATAGATTTTGGTCGGTGCAATCATCGGGGTACGCACTAAAGGCATATAAACCGAGGTGATTGCAATTTTATGCGCATGTACTTCAGCAGACAGGCAGCGGCTAAAGGCATCCAGCGCAGCTTTTGATGCAACATAGGCTGAAAAGCGGGTCGCATTGGCCAACACGCCAATTGAACTGATATTGATGATATGACCCGCGCGGCGAATCATCATTTGTGGCAGGATATTCATGACCAGACGCACCGCACCAAAATAATTCAGCTGCATGGTACGCTCGAAATCATGGAAACGATCTACCGATTCATGTACGGCACGGCGAATCGAACGGCCTGCATTATTAATCAGGATATCAATATGGTCGACTGAAGCAATGATCTGCTTGGAGACTTCGTCAATCGCTTCCATATTGTTTAAATCACATGGAAATATCGAGGCTTTACCGCCTTTTGCTTCAATTTCTGATTTTACTTGTTCTAGGGTTTCTTGAGTACGGGCTACCAGTAAAACATGGGCACCTGCATCGGCTAATTGATGTGCTGTGGTTAGGCCAATACCGCTGGATGCACCAGTAATCAGCACGGTTTTACCTGCAACACACTTTTCCAGTTGTTTGAGTAGTCTAGTTTTCACGTTTGTTATCCCTAATTTGAAGTCTGCGTTCAAATTATTTTTATTAAAGGTCTATGGCGCTCTAACAGAAGACGAGAGCGAAGGTGAGTACGGATATGATAACTAATTCTTCAGGAAAATCTATACATTAAATTATTGAAATTAAAATAAAAATTAGAGTAATTGCTCTATTTGTGTTCGCTATTTCATTTAACTTTTATCATGAAAATAAAAAGCAAAGCAAGTGGCTGTTTTAGAAAATAAATAAAAAACCTCATCAGAAATGATGAGGTTTCGGGTCAGTTCTAAGCACTGCTTTAAACGGCGGCCAATGCCTGTTCCAGATCGGCAATCAGGTCGTCAATATGCTCAATTCCAATGGAAAGTCGTACCATATCTTCACTGACACCGGCAGATTTCAGTTCTTCAGCATTCAGCTGACGATGGGTGGTGGTGGCAGGATGACAGGCCAGACTTTTGGCATCACCGATATTGACCAGACGGGTGAACAGTTGCAGGGCATCAATAAAACGTGTGCCCCCTTCAAGGCCATGCTGCACTCCGAAAGTCAGAATGGCAGACGGTTTACCTTTCACATATTTCTGTGCCAAGGCATGCTGTGGATGATCTTTCAGGCCAGCGTAATTGACCCATTTCACTTTAGGATGTTTTTGCAGATATTCAGCGACTTTCAGTGCGTTTTCGGTATGACGTTCCATTCGCAGGCTTAAGGTTTCCAGACCTTGCAGAATCAGAAACACATTCTGTGGACTAATCGCAGCGCCGGTATTACGCAGCGGCACTACACGCGCACGTGCGATATATGCTGCTTCCCCCAAAACTTCAACATAGTTCACGCCGTGGTAACTTGGATCTGGTGTATTGAGGGCAGGGAAGCGTTCAGGATATTTACCCCACGGGAATTTGCCGCTATCCACAATGATGCCGCCAATGGAATTGCCATGACCACCGATATATTTGGTCAGGGAATGCACGATAATATCTGCACCGAAATCGAAAGATTTTTGAAGTACTGGGGTGGCAACAGTATTGTCGACAATGACCGGCACGCCATATTCGTGCGCAATTTTAGAGATTTCTTCCAGATCAATAATATTACCCAGCGGGTTACCAATCGATTCCACAAAAACCAGTTTGGTTTTTTCATCAATCAGGTCATGCAGACTTTCCGGTTTTTCATAATCAAAGAAACGGACTTCAATACCTTGTTTGGGCAGGGTGTGGGCAAAAAGATTATAGGTACCTCCGTAAAGCGTCGATACCGAAGCAATATTGTCCCCAGCTTCAGCAATGGTCTGAATTGCATAGGTAATCGCAGCCATGCCAGAGGCCAAAGCTAGTGCACCAATTCCACCCTCGAGCGCTGCTACACGTTGTTCAAGTACTGCAGTGGTCGGGTTCATAATCCGGGTATAGATATTTCCCTGTACCTTTAAATCAAACAAATCGGCCCCATGTTGTGTATTGTCAAAGGCATAAGATGTGGTTTGATAAATTGGTACAGCCACTGCTTTAGTGGTTGCTTCGGGGGTATAGCCTGCGTGAATCGCTAAAGTTTCTGCTTTATAACTCATTCTGTTTGATCTTCTTGTTTAAGCTTATGGCTTGAGTGTAGCATTTTTACATATAAGTAAAAGTGCAATTTTATTGAAATGAATATATGAAATATTCATATACCAGTCTGGATTTAATCCGGTTATTTTACTGAAAACGGTTGTTTAAAAAAACATCAGCAATAAACTTGTAACAATGCATGCAAGTTCATGGCAATGGCTTATGTTTTTGCTGCTTTCTGCGTATAATAGCCGATTATTTTTTCGCTCATTTTTGAGCTGGGGTCGTTGTTCTAACCCTATTTGGTTTTTCAGTTGAGGAGTCCTACGTGGCCCAATATATTTACACGATGAACCGAGTGTCGAAGATGGTTCCGCCTAAGCGCGAAATCCTGAAAGACATCTCCTTATCATTTTTCCCAGGCGCTAAAATTGGTGTGCTTGGTTTAAACGGTGCAGGTAAATCTACCTTGCTTCGTATTATGGCGGGCGTAGATAAAGATTTCTCTGGTGAAGCGCGTGCACAGCCGGGTATTAAAATCGGTTATCTTGAGCAAGAACCACCTTTAGATGAAACCAAAGACGTTCGTGGAAATGTCGAAGATGGTTTACGTGAACCGCTTGATGCTTTAGCGCGTCTGGATGAAGTCTTTGCTGAATATGCAGCAGAAGATGCGGATTTCGATGCACTTGCGAAAGAACAAGAAAAGCTTGAAGCAATTATCCAGACCTGGGATGCGCATAACCTTGCGAACCAGATGGATCAGGCTGCTGCGGCATTGAACCTGCCAGCTTGGGATGCAGATGTATCTAAGCTTTCAGGTGGTGAACGCCGTCGTGTGGCACTGTGCCGTTTACTTCTGTCTAAGCCGGACATGTTACTTCTAGACGAACCGACGAACCATTTGGATGCTTCATCTGTGGCTTGGTTGGAACGTTTCCTGAAAGACTTCCCGGGTACCATCGTAGCCATTACGCATGACCGTTACTTCCTGGATAACGTGGCTGAATGGATTCTTGAGCTTGACCGTGGTATGGGTATTCCATATCAAGGTAACTATTCTTCTTGGCTTGAGCAGAAAAATGCCCGTTTAGAGCAAGAGAACAAGCAAGAAGAATCTTTTGCTAAGGCGTTGAAAAAAGAACTTGAATGGGTTCGTTCGAATGCCAAAGGCCAGCAAAAGAAAAACAAAGCGCGTATGGAGCGTTTTGAAGAGCTTAACTCACGCGAATTCCAGCAGCGTAACGAAACTTCTGAAATCTACATTCCACCTGGTCCACGTCTGGGCAACAAGGTTGTAGAAGTTGAAGGCATCAGCAAATCGTTTGGTGATCGTTTACTGTACAAAGATTTAACATTCACGGTACCACCTGCCGCAATTGTGGGTATCGTGGGTGAAAACGGTGCAGGTAAAACCACACTGTTCCGTATGATGACGGGCGAACTGCAACCTGATACCGGTACGGTAACACTGGGTGAATCAGTGAAAGTAGCGTATGTCGGTCAGATCCGTGACACCTTAGATAACAACAAAACCGTCTGGGAAGAAGTTTCTGGTGGTTTGGATATCTTGAAGATTGGCGAATACGAAATCGCATCACGTGCATATATCGGTCGTTTTAACTTTAAAGGTCAAGATCAGCAAAAACGCGTAGGTCAATTGTCTGGTGGTGAGCGTAACCGTTTACAACTTGCGAAAATCCTGCAAATGGGCGCTAACGTTATCCTACTCGATGAACCATCAAACGACTTGGATATCGAAACCTTACGTGCACTTGAGGATGCAATTCTTGTATTCCCGGGTACAGTCATGGTGATCTCGCATGACCGTTGGTTCCTAGACCGTATTGCAACACATATCTTGTCATTCGAAGGTGAAACACCTGAATTCTTCACCGGTAACTATGCTGAATTCGAAGCATATCGCCGTAAACGTGATGGTGATGACTTGGTCACGAAGCGTCAAAAATATCGCAAAATTGGTGCTTAATAACCCTAAATTTTGTAAATAAAAAACCAGCCTCAGGGCTGGTTTTTTTATACTTATTGCATGCTGAAGGGTAAATTAGACTTCCCATTCATGGTTGCATTCACGGCATTTCCATTTCTTTTGTGTTTGCATAAATGCCTGCATTGAAATTTTAAAATCAGGTAAGTCCTTATAGAACATAAAACCTGCGATCAAAGAAAGAATAAAAACGATCACAGTTGCAGTCTGTAAAGTCGTACCTGCACCATCGCCAAAAACCCACATCGCAATGCTAATAATCACCAGCAATAACAACAGGAACAGGGCGGGTACCAGAAACATTAGGCTTTTAGGAACCACTGGACGTGGAGCTGCTTGACCTGGCTGGGCCACCGGCATGATTTTCGGGCTTTGACACTTAGGGCAACGATATTGCATTACAACTCCAAAATTCTAAATTACTGATTATTTTATCGGAAGATGCGAAGAAACCGAAATATTGCCCAACATAAAATATACAGGCAATAAAAAACCCAAGTCGCAATGCTTGGGTTTTTTATAAGATCACCATAATATATTATGGTCATCTTGAATATGGCGTCCCTACGGGGATTCGAACCCCGGTTACCGCCGTGAAAGGGCGATGTCCTAGGCCTCTAGACGATAGGGACAATTGAGGCAAATAACACAGCTAAAGCAAGACTTGATTTGGTGGAGTCAAGGAGGATCGAACTCCTGACCTCTACAATGCCATTGTAGCGCTCTACCAACTGAGCTATGACCCCAGTCTGTGTGAGCGCTATATTAGGGATATCGCGCTCACACGTCAACACAAAAATTAATTAAGCTTGATCAACTGCTTCATTTTTCGGCAACTTTAAGCTTTCATTGAGTTTTTCCCAGACTTTCAGCTCTTTTTTGCTCGGGCCGCCGACAATTTCCAGTGCATGACGTAAACGTGCAAAGGTTAAATCCGGACCAATGGTGACCATCGTCTGCATGACTGGGGTAGAGGCTGTCGAACCGGCAATGGCAATAAAGAACGCAGGCATGAAGTCACGTAACTTGATTTCCATTTGTGCAGCCAAGTCCATCAAGGTCTGGCTCACTGTGTCATTGTTCCAGGTGAACAGACTTTCCAGACGCCAGATCGCAAATTGCAGGCTTTGACGCACTTGCTCTTCAGACAGTTTTTTGCTTACAAACTGTTCTTTGCTCAGGGTCGGGAGGTGGTTGAAGTAATGTGCCGACCAGTTCACCGCTTCAGACAGCAGGTTAATACGCGGTTGAATCGCAGCTGCAATTTCTTCCAGTTTTGCGCGGTCTGCTTTCCAGGCCAATAAGGTGTCAAGTAATTCAGCCGGGCTGAGTGCCTTGATCCATTGACCATTTAACCAGTTCAATTTCTCTACATCAAAGATTGGGCCGCCCAAAGAGACACGTTTAATATCAAAATGCTCAATCATTTCTGCCAAAGTGAATTTTTCACGTTCATCTGGCATTGACCAACCCATACGACCCAAGTAGTTCAACAGGGCTTCAGGCAGTACGCCGATATCTTTGTAGTAGTTGATTGATGTTGGGTTCTTACGTTTAGATAATTTAGATTTATCCGGGTTACGTAAAAGTGGCATGTGGCACAGCACAGGCATTTCCCAGCCGAAATATTGGTAAAGAAGCTGATGTTTCGGTGCAGATGGAATCCATTCTTCACCACGAATCACGTGGGTGATTTGCATTAAATGGTCATCCACCACATTTGCTAAGTGGTAGGTTGGGAGGCCATCGGTTTTCAGCAGAATCTGCATGTCTACTTGCGCCCATGGAATTTCCACTTCGCCACGCAGCATGTCATTAAATTTACATACGCCTTCAGTTGGGACTTTCATACGAATCACATGTGGTTCGCCAGCGGCCAAACGGCGCTCAACTTCTTCTTGTGAAAGTTGTAGACCGCGACCGTCATAACGAGGCGTTTCACCACGTGCCTGCTGTTCTGAACGCATCTGATCGAGTTCTTCTGCAGTTGCGAAACAGTAGAAAGCATGTCCTTTTTCTACCAGTTCAAGTGCATATTGCTTATAGATATCCATACGTTCGGACTGACGGTAAGGCGCATGTGGACCACCTACATCAGGACCTTCTGACCAGTTTAAGCCCAACCAGCGCAATGAATCCAGGATCATTTTCTCAGATTCAGGCGTTGAGCGGAGTTGGTCGGTATCTTCGATACGAAGAATGAATTCACCACCGTGCTGTTTAGCAAAACATAAGTTAAACAGGGCGATATAGGCGGTCCCTACATGCGGAAAACCAGTAGGAGAAGGTGCAATACGAGTACGAACAGTCATAGCCGGATCTAATCTTGAATATAAAATTGTAACTATTATAGCGAAAAAGCCACATCACTTAATGCTTTATTCAACATTGAGTAATGTGGCTTTTAAATCTGTACGTATTCAGCTCTTTTGGTACTGATTAAGAGTGATCGCTCGAAAAAATACTTTGTACGAAGCGGGTAAAACGATAATTCTGTGCTGCCAAGAAATTTTGCGATGGTGCAATTTTAAGAGCAGTTAAGACTTTTAAATTATCTTCTGTATGGAGCGTTTTTTCGCTTTTTTGTTGCTGAATCGCTTTTTCAATCGGCGATGACTTGTTTTCAGCGGTGCTTACTACTGTTTTCGGCAAGTCTGCCTTCACAACCACGGCATGACCGAGCTGAATCGAAAACAACATAATCAGGCTTAGGATGCTGGTTGTGAATAATGTAAATTTCATATCCAAACTTCCTCCTTACTTCTGGTTGGTTTTATTTTGTTAAAAATGTTTTTTTAATACTCTGTCTATAATTTAATCACAGTTGTTCATAAAGAAGTAGAGCCAAGTCACATTTTTTACAAAAGAAATTATATAACTCTGTGGAAAATTACTAAAAAACGTAATTTCCTGTTTTAGTGGCCTATTTTTAACAGAAAACTGTGAAGACAACGTGAAGAACTGTCTTATATTGTAGCAGAAGATTAATTTTATGGCGAAATATGTATCCGGATTTAATTGTTAGGAGATATCTCAAAATCAGAAATAGATTATAAATATTATTATAAGCATATGATTGTTAGGTTTATTTTTGATTTGTATAGTGCAGATCATATAAACAATGAGTTACATATGATGAAAAGAATAATAGCATCAGCAATCTTGACAATTATAGCAGGAACAGCAGTACAGAATTCAATCGCCAAAGATTTCCTGAATGTGTCTTATGACCCGACCCGGGAATTTTATCAGGAGTATAACGAAGAATTTGGCAAGTTCTGGAAGCAGAAAACCGGACAGACGGTTAATTTTAAGCAATCACATGGCGGTTCAGGCAAGCAGGCACGTTCAGTGGTCGACGGTTTGCAGGCCGATGTGGTGACCTTGGCATTGGCCAATGATATCGAAGAAATTGTCAAAGCAGGTTTAATCGAGAAAGGCTGGCAAAAAGAGTTTCCGAGCAATTCGGCACCTTATACTTCTACGATCGTATTTCTAGTACGTAAAAGTAATCCAAAGCAAATTCAAGACTGGAATGATCTAACCAAACCGGGCGTAGAAATTATTACCCCAAATCCCAAAACCGGGGGTGCACCGCGCTGGATCTACCTGTCTGCTTGGGGTTATGCACTGAAACAACCTGGCGGTAATGATGCTAAGGCCAAAGAGCTGGTGAAAAAGCTCTATAGCAATGTCAAAGTACTCGACTCCGGTGCGCGTGGTTCGCTGACCACTTTTGCCGAGCGCGGTATCGGGGATGTGCTTTTATCCTGGGAAAATGAAGCCTTGCTGGCAACACAAGGCTTGGGTAAAGACAAGTACGACATCGTCTATCCATCGATTTCAATTCTGGCCGAGCCATCGGTGGCAATTGTCGATAAAAACGTGAATAAAAATGGCACGGCCCATCTGGCAAAAGGCTATTTAAACTATTTATATTCACCGAAAGGACAGGAGCTGGCTGCGAAATATTTCTTCCGTCCGCGGGACGCCAAAGTCGCTGTTAAATATTCAGCCCAATTCCCGAACATCCAGACCTTCACCATTGATAAAGTCTTTGGCGGCTGGGCCAAAGCGCAAAAAACGCATTTTATCAATGGGGCGATTTATGATCAGATTTATAATGAAAAAAGATAGCTAAACAGCGGTTTAGAATGAGATAAAGAAAATGGTCAAGTTATTATCCATTTTCTTTATATCTAATGCATAAAATTCTATATATTAGAGATAAGTAGAATAATAATTAACTTTTTCTTTTAAAAACAAAATACTAATCAAGAAAAACCTTTCATTCTATCGTGTTGCACCAGTAGCGGGTGAATTGCGATAAATGATTTTATTTCATATAGTTATAACCAATGAAGATAAACTCCCTGTTACTATGAAAACTCAATTCAAATCGTTGTTTAGTGCTGCCTTATTGGTGGTCGGTTTAGGCATGACTGCAACTGCCGCTCAAGCCGCAGACCGTCAATTTCTAAATGTGTCTTATGATGCCACACGCGAGTTCTACGACGAATTTAACAAATCATTCGGCGCTTACTGGAAAAACCGGACTGGTCTGGATGTGAATTTCAAGCAGTCACATGGCGGTTCGGGCAAACAGGCACGTTCTGTGGTCGATGGTTTGAAAGGTGATGTGGTGACTTTGGCGCTGGCCAATGACATTGAAGAAATTGTGAAATCTGGTCAGATTCAACCAGGCTGGCAAAAGGAATTTCCTCATAACTCGGCACCTTATACCTCGACGATTGTATTCATGGTCCGCAAGGGCAACCCGAAAGGCATCAAGGACTGGAAAGATTTGACCAAGCCAGGGGTGAAAATTATTACCCCGAACCCGAAAACCGGTGGCTTACCGCGTTGGGTGTATCTGTCTGCATGGGGTTATGCCGAGAAACAGCCGGGTGGTAACAAAGCCAAGGCGCAGGATTTTGTTGGCAAGCTTTATAAGAACGTCAAAGTAATGGATTCTGCTGCACGGGCTTCAATGACCACCTTTGCTGAGCGTGGTATTGGCGATGTATTACTGACCTGGGAAAATGAAGCCTTGGTCACGCAAAAAACCTTGGGTAAAGACAAGTTTGATATCGTTTATCCATCGATTACGATTTTGACTGAACCCTCAGTAGCGATTGTGGATCGTACCGTAGATAAAAATGGCAATAAATGGTTAGCAACCGGTTATATCAATTACCTGTATTCACCATTGGGTCAGGAAATGGCTGCTAAGCATTTCTATCGTCCACGTAATGAAAAAGTATTGGCCAAATATTCGGCACAGTTCCCGAAAATCAAAACCTTTACCATTGATGAGGTCTTTGGTGGTTGGGCCAATGCACAGAAAACCCATTTTGCCAATGGTGCAATTTTTGACCAGATTTATAACAGCAAGCGTTAATTGATCTGCGAAGTCATCTTGCTGATAAAAAAAGCCTCCTGAACTGGAGGCTTTTTTTGTGGCAGAAAATGCTAAAACGGTTTTCTCTATGGAAAGTAATATTTATCTACAAAAAGTCGTTTGGAGCTTTGCTCAAACAGGGTGATAATGTGCAGTTAAATTTTTCCCCCTACTGATTGAGTTTTTATGTCACATATTTCTGTATTACTTCACGAAACGATTGATGCCTTGTTGGCGGGTCGCAATACGGGAACTTATGTGGATGGAACCTTTGGCCGGGGCGGACATACGCGTTTATTGCTGTCTAAATTAGATGAACATGCACGTGTTTATGCCTTTGATAAAGACCCACAGGCACTGGCGGTGGCGGCCGAACTCGAACAAGAAGATTCACGTTTTAAAATTATCCATGCCAGCTTTGCTGATCTGAAAGAGGCATTGGCTGAACTGGCTATTGAACAAGTTGATGGGGTAATGGCGGATCTGGGTGTTTCTTCACCGCAGCTGGATCAGGCTGAACGTGGTTTCAGTTTTATGAAAGATGGCCCGCTGGATATGCGTATGGATAACTCGCAAGGTCCAACGGCAGCAGAATGGCTGACCCAAATTGAAGAAGAAGCGCTGGCGAATATCATTTTTAAATATGGTGAAGAGCGTTATAGTCGCCGTATTGCCAAGGCCATTAAGGCTGCCGGATATATTGATACCACGGCCAAGCTGGCCGAGATTGTAAAAGTAGCGCACCCGAAATGGGAAAAAAACAAGCATGCTGCGACCCGTACTTTCCAGGCGATTCGTATTGCTATTAATAAGGAATTAGAAGATATTGAAATATTCTTGCCTCAGGCGGTAGAAATCTTGAAGCCGCAAGGGTGTTTGGCGGTGATTAGTTTCCATTCACTGGAAGACCGCTTGATTAAACAATTTATTCAAAAAGAGTCAACGCTTGAAGAGGATTCAGGCTGGGGAATGCCACAACAACAGAAAGATACGCGACGTTTGAAGAAAGTTTCTCGTGTTAAAGCCAGTGAGGAGGAGGTTAAAGCCAATCCCCGTTCACGTAGCGCATGGCTCCGGGTAGCAGAACGTTTAGCTTAATAGGCAGATCATGAAAACGGAAGTGGTTGATAAAAAAACAGAAAAATTGTGGCTGAAAAAAGTTGCAATTTATCTCATGCTGATACTGATGGTCTTTGTCAGTGCAGTATTTGTGGTATTTCAGGTGTTTGAATACCGTCAGGACAACAGAAAGCTAAGTACTTATCTGCGTGAGCGCGATGATCTCAATGCGGAGTGGGGCCGTTTGCTGATTGAACAGCAAACTTTTGGCGCGACGGCACAGATCGGTACGCGTGCAGTGACACAGTTGCGTATGTATTCCCCTCCGGTTTCACAGAGTGTGGTGATTTCCTTACCACAAACTTCAGATGAGAAAAAATAAGGCTAGCGTTCGGACATGGTAGACAAGAGAAAGAAGCAACCGGTACGTAAAAAACAATCGGTCACCGACAAAAATGCCTCAAATGTTTATATCAATCGTTTTTACATCATGTGGGCGGTGGTGTTGCTGTGTTTCGTGACACTGATTTGCCGTGCCTTCTATGTGCAGATTATTAATAAAGATTTTTTGCAGAATAAAGCCAATGCCAATATTTTAAGAACCAATACCATCAAGGCGATGCGTGGCGTGATTTATGACCGTAATGGGATTCCATTGGCGATCAGTACTCCGATCATGAAAATTGTGATTGATCCACGTGATTATTTTGACAATAAAAAGCTCTATGATGAAACCATGCTGGCGCTGGAAAAAGAACCGAATAGCCGTAAACTCAAACGCCAGTTGCCGGATAAAAACCTGAATCTGGATGAGCTGGCTGATGCAGTCGGTATGGATCGGGCAGAACTGCGCAAAAAAATGCAAGAACGTCCGCGTTCACGTTATCTGATCCTGAAAAAAGAAGTTCCGCCACAACAGGCCGAACTGATCATGAAGCGTAATTTTCAGGGCGTATATACCGAGAAAAACTATAAGCGCTATTATCCGCAGCCGCAGCCGAACTCTCAGATTATTGGCCTGACCAATAGTGAGGGCATAGGGATTGAAGGTCTGGAAATGCAGCTGAATTCCCGTCTTTCCGGCAAGGATGGCGAGCAGCAGATCATTCGCGATAAGAAAGGCAACCGGGTTAAAGAACCGGAAGTGATTAAAGAAGTTGAACCCGGCGAAAATATTACCTTAAGTATCGACTCGCGTCTGCAATATATCATGTACCGTGAGCTGACTGCGGCTGGAGTTGCCAACAATGCCCGTTCAGCGACTGCGATTGCTGTAGATGTCAAAACCGGTGAAATTCTGGCGCTGTCTTCATGGCCATCGTATAACCCGAATGACAAAAACAGCCTGCTTAACAAGGATGCCATGCGTAACCGCGGGGCGGTCGATTCCTTCGAACCGGGTTCGACCATGAAGCCGCTGACCGTGGCAATGGCGCTGGAAAGTGGCAAATATACGGCGAATTCAGTGGTGAATACGACACCGGGTAGTATGCGGGTAGGTAATCATACCATTCGTGATACCCATAATTACGGTCAGTTGACCCTGGGTGGTATTATCCAGAAATCATCTAACGTTGGTGTGGCTAAACTGGCCTTGTCGCTGCCGTATGAAACCTTGCCGACCTTCTATAAACGTTTGGGTTTTGGTCAGCGGTCTGCGGTGAAATTCCCGGGTGAAAGTGCCGGTCTGATTCTGCCTCCTAGCAAATGGAATGTGTCAGAAGTGGCGACCATGTCCTATGGTTATGGTCTGAATGCGACGGTACTTCAGCTGGCTGATGCCTATGCCATGCTGGCCAATAAGGGCGTAAAAATGCCGCTAAGCCTGTATAAGCTGGAAGAACAGCCGCAGGGTGAACAGATGATCGATGCCAATATTGCCGATCAGGTGCTGATGATGATGGAAACCGCAACCTTGCCAGGTGGTACGGCGACACGCGCCACCATTCCAGGCTATCGCGTGGCAGGTAAAACCGGTACTGCACATAAGCTGCGTGCTGACCGTAAAGGTTATTCGACCAATGAATACCGGGCTTTATTTGCCGGTGTAGCACCCGTCAGTGATCCACGGATCGCCATGGTGGTGGTGGTAGAAAACCCACAGGGCACCTACTATGGTGGTACTGTATCTGCACCGGTCTTTGCCCGGGTGATGCAGGAATCTCTGCGTCTTCTGAATGTCCCTTTGGACAAACCTTTAGAAACTCCCAAAGTCCAGTAAATAGGTGATCAATGTCTATTACATTTCAAGATATCTACACCTCTCATGAGGCCGCTGACTGGATGAAGCAAACCTTTCAGGGCTTCGAGCTGGATAGTCGTAAAGTCAAACCGGGACAGATTTTTATTGCCCTGACCAGTCTGTCTCAACCGGAAAAAACTGCTCAATTTGCCCAGAAAGCCTTAGAGCAGGGTGCATTGGCCGTGATTTCAGAAACTGAGCTGGAGGTATCTCCAAATCTGGTAGTGGCAGATGTACGTTATCTGATGGGGCAGTGGCAAAAGCAGTATTTGCAAGCGACTCAACCTGTTCAAGCTGCTCGAATTCTGGCAGTTACCGGCACCAATGGTAAAACCACGATTTCACGCTTGGTGGCTGAATTCATCATGCTGCAAGATAAAGCCTGTGCAGTGATGGGTACCACAGGTAACGGAATTTTGCCAAATCTGGAAGCATCATCGCATACCACCCTGGATGCCTTGCAACTGCAAAATGCCTTGCATGGCTATGCGCAGGCCGGTGCGGAGTTTGCCTCGATTGAAGCCAGTTCGCATGGTCTGGAACAAGGCCGCTTGAATGGTTGTGATATCGAGATTGCGGGTTACAGCAATTTGAGTCGTGACCATCTGGATTATCACGGAACACTGCAAGCTTATGCAGCAGCAAAGTCAGGTTTATTCCGGTTTGAATCTTTAAAAGTGGCTGTTATCAATATCGATGATGAACATGCACAGATCATGCTGGATGCTGCGAAAAATAATCCGGCACAGCCTAAAATTTTGACTTATTCCACCAAGCAAAAAGCGGATTATCAGGTTCAGGATATTCAGTACAGCATTTCAGGTGCAACCTTTATACTAAAAACTGCTTCTGCTGAATATATTGTTAACAGTCCATTGCTGGGTCATTTTAATATTGAAAATCTGGTCGCCAGTCTGATCATGGCTGAGCAGGCCGAATTTGACTTGGAAAGTTTGATTGCAACTGTGCCCCAGCTTAAAGGTGCACCGGGCCGGATGCAGGTGCTGCGTGATGACGAACGTCTGTTTGTGGTGGATTATGCCCATACCCCGGATGCACTGACTCAGGTTCTGGTGACCTTGAAACGGCATGTCTCGCAAAATCTCTGGGCAGTCTTCGGCTGTGGCGGCGACCGTGATCGCGGTAAACGTCCACTGATGACCCAAGCTGCATTAGAGGGTTCTGATATCGCAGTTCTCACTTCTGATAATCCGCGGACCGAAGATCCGGCACAAATTTTTGCTGATATGAAAAATTGCATCGATTTTTCCGGCAAAACCTATCATGAAATTCATGACCGTCGTGAAGCAATCAAGTTTGCGGTTAAACAGGCGCAGGCGGGTGATATTGTGGTGATTGCAGGGAAGGGTCACGAAAATTATCAGGAAATTGATGGCGTACGTCACTGGTTTGATGACGTGATCGAAGTGCAGGCTGCGATTGATGCCCAGCATTGCAACACAGATACCGCCTATTCAGCGCATTAGGATTCAGATATGCATACCTCAACAACAAGTACTGCGGCGCTGGAGCCGTGGAGCATAGAACAATTACAGCAGGCCACCCAAGGCTACTGGCTGAATGATAAAAAGCCTGCAGGCCAGATCAAGCGAATTTTGACCGACTCACGTGATGCAGAATCAGGTGATGCTTTTCTGGCGCTGAAAGGCGAGCGTTTTGACGCGCATGACTTTATTGCGCAAGTGGCGGCTCAAGGTTGTGACATTGCCATTGTCAGCCGGCCGGTGGATGCTGAGATTTGCCAGCTGGTGGTAGAAGATACCCGTCTGGCATTGGGATTGTTGGGGGCTTATCGCCGTCAGCAGAATCCTCAGCTCAAAGTGATTGCCTTGACCGGCAGCAGTGGTAAAACCACGACTAAAGAAATGCTGGGGAGCATCCTGTCGCGTCTTGCGCCGACCTTGGTGACGCGTGGTAATTTGAATAATGACCTTGGTGTGCCAGTAATGTTGCTGGAGCTGCGTCCTGAACATCAATATGCGGTGATGGAACTCGGTGCAAGTCATCAGGGTGAAATTGATTACACTTCAAACATGGTGCAGCCGCATGTAGCCGGAATCATTAATATCGGAACTGCACACTTGGGTGAATTTGGCGGCCGTGACGGAATTTGTCGTGCAAAATCCGAAATTTATGCGCATATCTCTGAGACTTCGATTATTCCCGCTGCCGATGATTTTGCTGAAGCCATTCGTGCCGCAGTAAGAACTGAAAAAAGCTTGAGTTTTGGTACGGGTGGTGAGGTCTATGCCAGCGATATGGTGCTTGAAGCTCAATCTTCAAGCTTTACACTGAATACTCCACAAGGCGCGACAACAGTTCAGTTACCATTTGCCGGCGAGCATAATATCGAAAATGCCACAGCTGCCGCTGCATTTGCCTTGGCGATCGGTATTAATCTTGATGATATCGTGGCTGGTCTGGAACAGGCAGTCGGTGCCAAAGGTCGCTTAAACTTTATTCCGCACAAAGAATTTTTATTTATTGATGACACCTACAATGCCAATCCGGGCTCGATGCGAGCAGCGGCTGAAGTGTTAGCACAGCAGCAAGGCATCCGGGTGATGGTCACCGGCGATATTGGTGAACTCGGTTCATCTGCCGCAATCGAGCATTACAAGCTCGGTCGGGATCTGGTCTCGGTAAAAGGTATTAATTTTGTGGTGGCTGTGGGTGAATTCGCTCCTGCCGCACAAGAAGGTGCCCGTAGTACGCAATATGGTAAGAAAATGCAGGCTTTCCTGAATCAGGAGCAGGCCTTACCGTTTTTAATTGATTTGATTGAAACACATCATCCCCAGCCGATATCTTTGCTGTTCAAAGGGTCGCGTTATACCCATATGGAAACATTGATGGCTGCATTGATGGAGAAACTCTAAATGCTGTTATGGCTATTTGACCATCTGGCGGGCTTTGATAGCACGTTTCAGGTAGTTCGTTATTTAACTTTACGTGCTCTGCTAAGTGTCTTGACGGCAATGACCATTGGTTTGGTCTTGGGCCCGATCATGATCCGCAAACTGCAGGCGCTGAAATATGGTCAGGCGGTCAGTTCGTTTGCTCCTGAAAATCATGCCAAGAAAATGGGCACACCGACCATGGGTGGGGTGCTGATCCTGTTATCCATCGGGATTTCGACTTTGCTCTGGGCGGACCTGTCTAATCCTTATGTCTGGATTGTGCTGGCGGTAATGGTAATTTTTGGGGCCGTGGGCTGGGCTGATGACTGGATTAAGATCCGTTATAAAGACAATGCCGGTTTGCCTGCGAAGAAAAAATTCTTCTGGACTTCAGTGGGTTCGTTGGGTGCTGGTATTGCCTTGTATGTGATTGCACAGCAGCAGGCCAATCCGGTGCATACCGCCAATATGCTGGACCTGCTGATTCCATTCTTTAAGGATCTAACCATTCCTTTGTCGGTGATCCCATTGGGTATTGGCTTCATTATTTTCACTTACTTCGTGATTAATGGGGCATCCAATGCAGTGAACCTGACCGATGGTCTGGATGGTCTGGCGATCATGCCGATTGTACTGGTGGCTGCAGGTTTGGGCGTATTCGCTTACCTCGCGGGTGATGTGCGTTTCGCCAACTACCTGCATATTCCTTATGTGAAATACTCGTCTGAGCTGGTGGTGATCTGTGCAGCCATGATCGGTGCCGGTCTGGCATTTCTCTGGTATAACGCCCATCCGGCCCAGGTATTTATGGGAGATGTTGGAGCCTTATCCCTCGGTGCGATGCTGGGTACCATTGCTGTCATGGTTCGTCAGGAAATCGTGTTTGCGATTATGGCGGGTGTATTTCTGGTTGAGGCGATTTCAGTATTCTTGCAGATCGGTTCATTAAGAATGCGTAATAAACGCGTATTTCTGATGGCGCCGCTACATCATCATTATGAAAAGAAAGGCTGGCGTGAAACCCAGGTGGTGATCCGTTTCTGGATTATTACGATTATGCTGGTAGTTTTGGGCCTAATGACCTTAAAATTGCGCTAAGAAATGCATGAGAAAAAGTCGGCGCATGCCGGCTTTTTTGTTTTGGAGAAAATGATGAATTTACTCATGTGCCCAGTCTGTCGCCAGCAGTTGAGCTTAAATGAAAGAACATGGCGATGTGAGAATCATCATAGCTACGATGTGGCCAAACAAGGTTATGTGAATCTGCATGTAGTTCAGCATAAGCATAGTAAAAATCCGGGTGATACACCTGAATCGGTACAGGCGCGCCGTGCATTCCTGAGTGCAGGTCATTATGTGCCCCTACAGCAGGCTGTGGTCGAGAAAATCCGAGACTTACGGATTGAAAACCTGCTGGATATCGGCTGTGGCGAAGGCTATTACACCAATGCCATGCAGGCTGAAGTGCTGCAATGTGTGGGGGTCGATATTGCCAAGAATGCAGTTCAGGTGGCTGCCAGACTGAATAAAGACATTACTTGGGTGGTGGGAACCGGGGCAACCTTGCCAGTACTGGATGAATCGATTGATCTCTGTACCAGTTTATTCAGTCCGATTCCAAAACAGGAAATCCTGCGGGTATTAAAGCCAAAATCTTATCTGATGGTGGTAACACCGGCACCACAACATTTATATGCCATGCGTGAAGCACTGTTTGGAGAAGTCAAACCACATGAGCCACAAAAGTTTGTTGAGCAACTGCAAGATGAATTTGATCTGGTTCGTGAGCAGGTAATTGATGCACCAATGATTTTGCCACAGGCTGATTTAAAAAACCTGATTGCCATGACCCCTTATGCCTATAAAGCCAAACCGGAACGCCGTCTGGCTCTGGAGCAACATGACCGGTTTGAACTGATGGCACAGTTCCAGATTTTCTTGTTCCAGAAGAAATAAAAATTGAATATATAAAAGCCCTCAACTGAGGGCTTTTATTTTTATATAGCAGCAGATTACTGGACTTCTTCGATCAGGTTTTCCAGGGAGTCTACCCGGTTCGGCTGTAGCGGCTGTTCTGGCGATACAGATTCATTACCTGGTAAGCGTGTTGGCTGATCCGGTAAATCCTCAAAATCATTTTGCTGACGTTTTGGCACGACAACTGGAGCGGGGCGGTAAAGTGCTGTCGCCAGAGGTGGAGAAGCCGGATGATTTTGCGGCTCCTCACCCTGAACCACCTTGTTGCGATTTACAGGTGCCTTGGCATTACGGTCTAAACGTACCCAGGCTTCCGGTTGGCCTTTTAATGCCTTGCCCATAAAATCGGTCCAGATCGGTAAAGCTGCTACACCACCATATTCACGGCGACCTAAAGTCGTCGGCTGGTCAAAACCGACCCAGGTAACCGTTACCAGCTTGCCATTGAAGCCGGCAAACCAGGCATCTTTGGCATCATTGGTGGTACCGGTTTTACCACCAATATCACTACGACCAATTCTTAATGCGGCACGACCGGTACCATGCTGAATGACATCACGTAGAATATTGGCCATGTCATAGGCAGAGCTGGATTTTAAAATACGTTCTGCCTGACGATAATTGCTGTCTTCATCTGAAATTTTCGGGGTCTCGGGTTTCTGGCCCAAGGTCGTATTGTTGATTGCAATTACTTCATCATCGGCGGTAATGGGGTCAGTGACTTGAACGGGTTCTTCTTTTTCATTAATACATGAAATGCACGCATATTCAGGCTTGGCTTCAAAGATGGTGTTGCCATAGGCATCTTCAATACGCGTAATAAAGTGCGGCTGAATTCGGTAACCGCCATTAGCAAAGGTAGCATAACCGGTGGCCATCTGAATTGGAAGAACCTGCGGCGTACCCAAGGCAATGGTATAGTTACGTGGAATCTGACTGTCCTGTAAACCAAAGTCC
The DNA here is from genome assembly GCF_048147925.1 of Acinetobacter sp. 226. Taxonomy (NCBI): domain Bacteria; kingdom Pseudomonadati; phylum Pseudomonadota; class Gammaproteobacteria; order Moraxellales; family Moraxellaceae; genus Acinetobacter; species Acinetobacter sp. 226. The sequence goes on from NZ_JAYWYX010000007.1 coordinate 115,157, forward strand.
ATAAATAACTGACGTGTACGTTCAATTCCGACCGTCTGCAATAAGCGCACTGAGACTGTATTACGTGACAGATAAAGGGCACGGCGTAACGGGATCATGCCAAGATAACGTCCATCCGAGTTACGCGGTGACCATTTGCCAATGGTAATAGGTGCATCATTGACCATAGTATGTGGCGTCATGCCACGTTCTAAAGCCAGTGCATAAACAAAAGGCTTAATAGTAGACCCAGGTTGACGCCAGCCTTGGATGGCCCGGTTAAATTTTGACTGATAAAAATTATATCCGCCCACAATAGCTTCAATTGCACCATTATTTGGATTGATAGCAATCAGCTGTCCTTGTACTTTGGGAATCTGTACCAGTGACCAAGAGGTTTTATTTTCATTGGGTCTTAAACGGACAATATCTTTGACTTTAACAATCTGGGAGGCTTTGCCGGGTGCCCCGCCTACACTGTTAACGTTACGAAAGCGACGTGCCCAAGACATGCCTGACCACGGAACAGTCACGCTGCTCCCATCCTGCATGAGTGCTTCAAAACTGGAAGTGCCTACCTTGGTTACTTGCGCAGGGTAGGTATTGGCATAGGCGCGGAAATTTTCAAGGGGTTGATCATGTGCTTCAGCTCCTCGCCAGCCGTGTCGACGGTCATAGGCTTCTAAACCTTCTTGTACCGCTTGCTCGGCATAGGTCTGACGTTCACTATGAATAGTGGTATAGACTCTATAACCAGAATCGATCGCCTGTTCACCAAAGTTTTGTACCAGCTCAGAACGTACCATTTCACCCACATAAGGGAATTTATTACGGGTACTGCGATCCGGCATGTCCAGATTAATCGGTTCAGCAATGGCCTGCTGATACTGGCTCTGGTTTAAATAGCCCAATTGCAGCATACGTCCCAAAATCCAGTTACGACGCTCCAAAGCACGCTTGGGATTAGCAACCGGATTATAGCGGGAAGGTGCTTTAGGCAGGCCGGCGATCATGGCCATCTGTGCATTTGAAAGTTCTTCTAGACTCTTGTTGTAGTAAATTTTAGCTGCCGCTGCGATACCATAAGCATTTTTCCCCAGGAAAATTTTATTGACATACAGGGTCAGAATTTCTTCTTTACTTAGGTTTTGCTCAATTTTACGGGCCAGAAAAATTTCAGTCAGTTTACGTTTCAAAGTCCGTTCAGGACTGAGGTAATAATTTTTTGCCACTTGCATGGTAATAGTCGAGCCACCGGTCTGGACATCCGAACCGGTCACGGTCTCGCTGAGGGCGCGTCCCAAGCTTTTAAAGCTGATGCCGCTATGCTCAAAAAAGCTGGAATCTTCCGCTGCGAGGAACGCATGAATAAACTCCTGTGGAATTTGTTCATATTTCACGGGAACTGAAAGCTTGCCACCATATTCGGCAATTAATTCATTATCTGAACTAAATACTTGTAAAGGCTTTAATAAAGGTGCCTTTTTAAGCGTGGACATTTCAGGCAAAGATGGGGCAATATAGAGATACATGCCATAGAAACCCATCGGAATTGAGATCAGTATAATGATAATGATCAAAAAAAATGGATGAACAAGGCCTGAACAAGATAGCTTTTTCATAACAAGTAAGTTTTAATAAGAGCTAATGGCGAACTAATTACCGGTCAGTATATCCTGTCGATATCCATATTGTTAGATCAGTTATTGTATCTATATAAAATTATAGGCTGGACCAATTGGTAAGTTAGATTGAATTGGGGACAAAAAAATAATAGGAAGTATATTGTGCGCAGGTTATATCGTAAACCGAATAAGGGGTTAATAGGAGTCGATATTAGTTCGACTTCTGTTAAGGTTTTAGAACTTTCTGTAAAAAGTGGCCGTTATTGGGTAGAGAGTTATGCTTTGGTCCCATTATCGGAAAACAGTGTTGTTGAAAAAAATGTCTTAAATCCAGAAGCAGTTGCTGATGCCCTTGGGCGCGCAATTAATTTGGGCAATACCCAGTCGAATCAGACCGCTTTTGCAATACCCACCTCAATGGCGATCACCAAGATCATTGAGATGGATGCAGATATGTCGGATGACGAACGTGAAGTTCAGATTCGTGAAGATGCGGAACAATATATTCCTTTCCCTCTCGATGAAGCCAGTCTGGATTTTGAAGTTCTGCCAGACCGTCTTGCCAATCCGAACCGGGTAAATGTGCTGCTGGTCGCGACCCGCATCGAAAATGTCGAAGCACGTTCCGAAGTTTTGGAAATTGCCGGACTGACACCCAAGATTGCAGATGTAGAAAGCTTTGCACTGGAAAATGCCTTTAAAGTATTTTCAGATACTTTGCCAATGGGGGTTAATACGGTCGGTATTTTAGATATTGGGCATAGTATGACCACCTTGTCGGTCATGCAGAATAACAAGATTATTTATACCCGTGAGCAGGTGTTTGGCGGCAAGCAGTTGACTCAGGAAATTCAGAACCGTTATGGATTGTCATTTGAAGAAGCTGGGCGTGCTAAAAAAACCCGTGCCTTGCCAGATGATTATGATATTGAAGTGCTGGAACCTTTTCTGGATGCGGTGGTACAGCAGGCGGCCCGTTCATTGCAATTCTTCTTTTCATCTTCTCAGTTCAATGAAATCGACCATATTTTACTGGCCGGCGGAAATGCCAATATTCCAGGGCTGGCAAAATTATTACAACAAAAACTCGGTTACCGTGTCACGATCGCGAATCCATTTTTGCAAATGGGCTTTTCTCCGCAAATTGATATTAAAAAAATTGAAAATGACGCGTCATCACTCATGGTTGCATGTGGATTGGCCTTAAGGAGTTTTGATTAATGGCAAGAATTAACTTACTTCCTTGGCGTGATGAGCTAAGAATTAAAAGAAATAATGAATTTGTGGCGATTTGTGTGGGGGCGCTGTTCTTAGGATTAGCAGCAGCTGGTTCTACCTGGTTTTACTATGATCAAAAACTTCAGGATCATGAACAGGCCAATCAGCTGATTCAAAGCACCAACCAGAATCTGGATGTACAGTTAAAGGCACTAGAAGGTTTGCAAGAACAGCGTAATGCGATTGTCGAGCGGATGAAACTGATTCAGGGATTACAGACCCAGCGTCCGATTGCAGTACATCTGATTGATGAAATTGTGCGGGTCACCCCAAGCAATATGTACATCACCAAATTCCAGCGTACCGGCGATAAATTTACCATTGAAGGTAAAGCTGAGAGTCCTAATACCGTAGCTGAACTGCTACGCAATCTGGAAGCTTCATCTTGGTATCGGAATGCCTTTATGAACGCTTTCCTGGTGGCTGAAGAAGCCAAAGAAAAGGCGCCGAGCTCGATTATTCCACGTGTGGAAGAATCTTATGGCAGTTTTACTGTAACTGTAGATCTGGATCAGATCGCTCAGCCAGTACTTAACGAAGAACAACAAGCAGTTACTACAACTACGGGGGCATCATCATGAGTAATGACGAGTACGATGAGTTCAACCAGGATGTCGTCGCTGTACCCAAAAATAAAATGACTGTTGAAAAGTTTTTTCAACAATTCAATACCTTAGATCCAAATAATTATGGTAGCTGGCCTTTAGCGGTCAAAATTACCTGCTGGATCTTCATTGCTGCATTGGCATTTGCGGTGATTTACTTTGTCATGATCAGAAGCACGATTGAATCGATTTCGCAAGCCAGTGCCCAAGAACAAAACCTGCTGAATGAATTTCGCGAAAAAGAATCCAAATTACGCAACTTACAACAATATCAAATCCAGCTGCAGGAAATGGAAGCCCGTTTTAACCAGCAGTTAGAACAATTGCCGAAAGAAACTGAAATTCCGGGTCTGGTTGAAGATATTAACCTGAGCGGCGTGAATTCAGGCCTGAAGTTTAAAAATATCCGACTGGAACCTGAAATTAAGCAAGAATTCTTTATTGAGCAGCCAATTGCGATTGAAGCTACTGGGGATTATCACGCTTTTGGTTCCTTTGTGAGCAGTATTGCCGGCTTGTCACGTATCGTTACGCTACATGATTTCACGATTACCGGTACTGAAAACAAAGAGAAAAAATCTGAAATTCCAGTTATTGATTATGTGGTAAAAGCCAAAACTTATCGTTATGTCGGTAATGCTGAAGGTGCTGCAATGCCAGCAGCTGATAGCACGGCTCAGGGGGCGCAGTAATGAAAAAAATTAAAATTACTTCGGCTTTAACGCTCGGGTTTTTATTAGTGGGATGTGATTCCCGTATTGATGCGGTCAATCAGGAAATGGCCAATATTCGTAATCAGCCGCCTTTGCCGATTGAACCTGCGCCTGATTTTATGCCAGTTGAAACCTTTAATTATGCAGCGCACCAGATCAAAAGCCCATTTTTACCAAGTTCTCTGGCTGCTGAACTGAAAATTATGGCCGGGAAACGGGTTTATCCAAATTTGTCACGTCAGTTGCAACCACTAGAAAGTTATCCGCTGGAAACCTTGACCATGAAAGGCAGTATGCGTAATCAGGCGGGACAGATTCTGGCTTTAATCCAGACCCCTGATGGTGAGGTTGAGCGGATTCAGCGTGGCAGCTATATGGGACTTAATCATGGTCGTGTAATTGGAATTACACCGACACAGATCAATCTGATTGAGATTATTCCAGATGGCCGTGAGGGATATGTGGAACGTCCGCGGAGCCTGGTTCTCATCGGGCCGGCGCCATAAGGTTTTAAAGGAATAACAATGAATAAGAGTATTAAAGAATTTATTTTTGGGGATGCTAATACAATGAATCGTGTGTTTCGTCAGTTTTCAATGGGTGCTGTTGCGATTGCGGTGATGCAAGCAGCCAGCGCACAAGTGGCCGTAACGAATGTGGTACCTATGCAGCTTCCTGGTCAAGGAACTGAAATTCGGGTGATGTTTAATGGTTTACCACCTCAACCACAAGCCTATCAGTTAGAATCACCGTCACGTTTGATTCTGGACTTTGACAAGGCCCAACAGAATTTAAAACAAAGCAAAATTCCGGTCGCAACGCGTGAAGCCAGTTCAGTGGAGGTCACTTCGGATGCACAGCGTGCCCGTTTGACGGTTAATCTGACAGATGCAGGTGCCTTTACCACTCGAGTAGAAGGCAATACTTTTATTCTTAAAATTAACTCGGCAACTCCTGTAGCCATAGCTCAACCTGTGCAGCAACAGTCAGCTCAGGGTATTAGTAATATTGGTTTCCAGCGCGGTGCGCAAGGTGAAGGCCAGGTCGTTATTGATCTATTAGGAAATAATACTCCTGTTGATGTACAGCAGCAGGGTACCAAGGTTATTGTGCGCACTTTAGGTTCCAAGATTCCGGCTCATTTGACCCGCCGTCTTAATGTGACAGATTTCGCGACTCCGGTATCAAGTGTGGATGCTGTGAATCAAAATGGTTCAGGAGTCATTACGATTCAGTCTGCGGAAAGTTATGAATATATGGCTTATCAGACTGATAACAAACTGACCATCAGCTTGAAACGACCAGAAGCCAAGAGTCCATTGCGTCCTAAAACCGTTGCCTATACCGGTAAGAAGATTTCTTTAGATTTTCAGGATATCGAAGTCCGTCGTGTATTACAGCTCCTGGCTGATTTTACCGATATCAATATGGTGGCTGCAGATAGTGTGCAAGGTAATATTACCTTGCGCTTGAAAGAGGTACCTTGGGATCAGGCGCTGGACATTGTGCTGAAAACCAAAAATCTGGATAAACGCCGCAATGGCAATGTGATCTGGATCGCACCAGTTACAGAGCTGATAAAGGCTGAAGAGGAAGAAGCTAAGGCGATTAAGCAGAGTGTTGCACTTGCGCCTATCCAGACGGAATATATGCAGCTCAGTTATGCCAAAGCCGCTGATATTGAGAAACTGATTACGCAGAATAAAGGCGCATCTAGTTCAGGCGGCTCGAACAGTACGAATAATAATGAGGGTGGGGAAAGTTTATTAAGTTCCCGTGGTTCTGTGTCTGTTGATGCACGAACCAATACCATTATTGTGAATGATACCCAGCTCTTTATTGATAAAATTCGAAATATGGTAGATCTGCTTGATGTACAGGTGAAGCAGGTGATGGTCGAAGCGCGTATTGTTCGTGCAACTACAGACTTTACCAAAGAGATGGGAGTGAAATGGGGAATTCTGTCTCAAGGGATTACCAACAATGATAGTCTTCTGGTCGGTGGTAGTGACACGACGTTATGGGATCTCAGAGATCCTCAAGAAAATGATTTGGGTGGGTATACCTATGATATTCAGCGTCCACAAAACCTAAATGTGGATTTGGGTGTAACCAGTCCAGGTGCCAGTCGTATCGCCTTTGGTTTAATCAGTCTCTCTGATTTTATGCTGGATCTTGAGTTGTCTGCACTTCAGGCAGATGGCTATGGTGAGGTGATTTCTACCCCTAAAGTACTGACTGCGGACAAGCAGAAAGCAACTGTTGCCTCTGGTTCTCAAATTCCGTATCAGTCAGCAGAGGGTGGTGGTGCGAATGCAGTATCTACTACGGAATTTATTGATGCTACGCTAAGTCTGGATGTCACACCAAGCATTACGCCAGATGGTAAAGTACAGATGGAACTCAATATTACCAGTGACTCACCGGGTAACCCGACACCGACAGGACAGCTGACTATTAACAAAAACCAGATTACTACCAATGTTTTGGTCGATAATGGTGAAACCGTGGTTCTGGGCGGTATTTTTGAGCAGGAAACCCGTAATGCACAAACCAAGGTGCCATTCCTGGGGGATATTCCTTATGTAGGACGTTTATTCCGTAAAGATTTAAAGTCGGATAATAAACGTGAGCTACTGATTTTCGTTACACCTCGAATTGTTAATGACAGTGTTTCAAGAAATCATTAATATATTTTGAATTTAACAAAACGAATAGGTGACTCCTTGCCAAGCAACGAGTTTGAAACCCTGCCAAATATTTATTTGGTAGGGCCGATGGGGGCCGGGAAAACAACAGTAGGACGACATCTCGCAGAATTGTTAGGGCGTGAATTTCTAGACAGTGATCATGAAATTGAACGTAAAACAGGCGCGACCATTCCCTGGATTTTTGAAAAAGAAGGGGAGCAGGGTTTCCGTGACCGTGAAACTGCTGTCATTAATGACCTTACCTCACGTCCCCATCTGGTTTTAGCCACTGGCGGTGGTGCCATTACTCAGACCTTAAATCGGGATTATCTGAAACAGCGCGGAATTGTTGTCTATCTCTATACGCCGGTTGAAATTCAACTGCAACGCACCTATCGCGATAAAAACCGTCCCCTCCTTCAAGTCGAAAATCCGGAACAAAAGTTGCGTGATTTACTGGCAGTTCGTGATCCCTTGTATCGAGAAGTGGCACATCATATTATTGAGACCAATCAGGGTGCTGCACGAGATCTGGCGCAGCGGATTCTCAATCTCATTGTTTCTAAAAATTAAGTTCATTGAATCAAGTGGTTAATCAAGCATGCAAACCTTATATGTAGAACTCGGAGAACGTCGTTATCCTATTTTTATTGGAAGCGATCTGGATCCACAGGCCTTATTGGCTCCCTATATTCAGGGCAAGCAAGTGATGATTGTGAGTAATACCACAGTTGCACCACTTTATTTACAGCGTTATCAAACTGCAATTGAAGCTCTGGACAAACGTGTTGCGACTTGCATTTTGCCTGATGGTGAAAAATATAAGGATAGCCAGCATCTAAACCTGATTTTTGATGCGCTGCTTGAAGCCGGGTTTAACCGCGATTGTACTGTACTAGCATTAGGTGGTGGCGTCATTGGGGATATGGCCGGATTTGCCTCGGCCTGCTTCCAGCGCGGAGTGTATTTTATTCAGGTACCGACCACCTTGCTGTCGCAGGTCGATTCTAGTGTGGGTGGAAAAACCGGGATCAATCATCCGCTGGGTAAAAACATGATTGGCGCTTTCCAGCAGCCGCAGGTGGTGCTGGCAGATATGTCGCAGCTTGCTACTTTACCGGACCGTGAGCTTTCAGCAGGACTGGCTGAAGTGATTAAATATGCTTTACTTGGTGATGAATCATTTATGGTCTGGCTGGAAGCGAATATGGAAGGCCTGATTGCTCGTGATGAGCAGTTGCTTGCCGAAGCCGTTTACCGTTCATGTGCACATAAAGCGCGGATCGTAGCCAATGATGAGAAAGAGCAGGGTGAGCGTGCATTGCTGAACCTGGGCCATACCTTTGGACATGCGATTGAATCCTACCTGGGTTATGGGGTGTGGTTACATGGTGAGGCGGTTGCCACCGGTATGGTGATGGCTGCGGATCTGTCACAGCGTATGGGCTGGATTTCTCAAGAAGATTTAGAACGTACAAAAAAAATCATTTCTCGTGCCAAACTTCCTGTGGTTTGTCCTAAAATCCCTCTGGATGATTTTCTGGCCTATATGGCCCATGACAAAAAAGTCTTGAATGGACAATTGCGTCTGGTGTTGTTAAAGCAATTAGGCCAAGCAGTGATTACCCGGGACTTCGATTTCGAGTTAATGAAACAGGCAATTTTAGCCAATCAGGTATAGGTTTAGTTTTATGGCAGCGTTACATACTCCTTGGCAAAAGGTTCAGCATTATTTCTGGCTGGTCTGTGGAGTAGGCTGTCTTTTTGCTGCCTTGATTTTCTGGGCAGCTACTGATTCAGATGAAGTCATTGAAATTGAAAAAAAACCTGAAACCGAAGTCCAGTTGCAGATTCAGCCAGAAAAAGTCGCAACAATGACCTATCTTGGTGCACTTTCTGATGAAGTGAAACCACTTGACCTGACCACGCGTACTATCGTGAATGCCAGTCATGAACCGGAATTTCGCGGTACCAAGTTTGTTAATGAAGCGAAAAACCAGCATGCAATTGAATTGTTTCGCGTGACCAATGAAGCAATATTAAAAAGTTTCCTTAAAAAACAGCCAGATCGTAAGCCTTTTATTTACTTAAGAATATCGGGTGAAAATCAGCCAGAGCAATATGTGTTGTTATATGGTCAATTTAAGACTGCGGCACAAGCGAATCAGGCGCTTTCAACCCTCAATTTGAATTTACCTGCTTCGGTCAAGCCTAAAGTGGTACAAATCAAGCAGTATGTCAGTCTGGTAAATAGTCTGGGTTCAGAAGAATTAGCCAGTAATCAAAAGCTTTACGAAATTCATTTGAAAAATGTGCCTTTGCCAAAAATAGATGAATCGGCACGAATCAGACAGCAAACCCAGCCGGAAATCAAACTGCGTAGTCCTGATGCCGCTACAACCAGTACCACAATTGTGCGTCGTGACACCTCTGGAAATGTGGTCGATGTGCAGAAATCTGAAAGCGCTGTAGAGAGTATGCCCCAACCGCAAAACAACTCTCGTCCTAGTCAGAACACTAATCCTCGTCCTCAAAATAACGAGATTAGTGATCCATTTAATTAGTCCGGTCTAAAATAGCGCACCTAGAAAATTAAAGAATCAAAAATGAGCGCTTTTGGTGCAAAAAATGCACATTGAAAATTACCTGTCTGGCGCTTATCTGCGCTAAATCTTTGTCATCTGTATAGTTTTCATTTTTGCTCTGTTTATTGGCATGGAATTTGCTTTATTGGTGCATGAATTGAATTAATCTCCCTGTTTTAGCGCGAAAAATGATTCGATGACACTATGTGAATGTCATATTTATTCCTGATTTTTATGTTATTCATCAGCAAAATAAACTTTATTTTTTATGCATTCTGTCTGAAAAAGGACTACGCTGAAGAAATAGAGAACAATGTTTTTGCTCTATCAAGACAGTCTTCGAAAGTTCATTAAACGCAGCGCAGAGAAGAATTTAGATTGTTTAACAGCCTATTGAGGCTTCGTGAAAGAAGGGTACGCTATGCACATGCCATCGCCTAATAATGTAGCTCCCGCTCAAGGTTTATACCAACCGGATGAGTTTAAAGATAACTGTGGTTTCGGTTTAATTGCCCATATGCAGGGTGATGCAAGCCATGATCTCGTCAAGACTGCGATTCATAGTTTGAGTTGCATGACCCACCGTGGTGGTATTGCCGCAGATGGCAAGACTGGAGATGGTTGTGGTTTGCTCTTGGCGATGCCAAAAAAATTCTTCCGTGAAGAAGCAAAACGCTTAAGCGATACCACCTTAAGTGAAGTCTTTGCTGTAGGTTCGGTATTCCTGAATCTTGATCCTGCGCTTGCGGCACATGCCAAACAGGTTTTAAACAAAGAGATTGAAGCTGAAGGTTTGATCGTTCTGGCCTGGCGTGTGATTCCAACCAATGTCGATGCCCTAGGTGAAATTGCTTTGCAATCGATGCCAGCATTTGAACAGATTATTGTTAATTGCCCGATGGGCGTGACTGAGGTTGAATTTAACCGTAAGTTATTCCTGGCGCGTCGTCGTGCAGAACAATTGTTGGTGAATGATACGTCTTTCTATGTCACTACTTTATGTTCAACGGTGATCAGCTATAAAGGCTTGATGATGCCAGAAGCGATTGCAGATTTTTATACAGATCTGGCAGACCCGCGTCTGGAATCGCATATTGTGGTGTTCCATCAGCGCTTCTCGACCAATACCTTGCCTCGCTGGCCGTTGGCACAGCCGTTCCGTTACCTCGCACACAATGGTGAAATCAATACTATTACTGCGAACCGTAACTGGGCCATGGCACGTGTACCAAAATTTGAAAATCCGTTATTGCCCGGTTTAACAGAATTGAATCCGATTGTGAACCGTACCGGTTCGGATTCTTCGAGCCTGGACAACATGCTGGAGATTCTGGTCGGTGGTGGCATGGATCTGTTTCGTGCCCTCCGTATGCTGGTTCCGCCTGCCTGGCAGAATGTGGAAACCTTAGATGCTGACTTGCGTGCCTTCTATGAATTCAACTCAAAACATATGGAAGCTTGGGATGGTCCTGCAGGTCTGGTGATTCAGGATGGCCGACATGCGATCTGTATGCTGGATCGTAACGGTCTGCGTCCTGCGCGTTGGGTCATTACCAAAAATGGTTATATCACGCTGGCTTCTGAAATTGGCGTCTGGGGTTATCAACCTGAAGATGTCATTTCTAAAGGACGTGTTGGCCCCGGCCAAATGCTGGTAATCGACACACAAACCGGCAAGGTGCTGGATACGCAAGATGTCAATAATCATCTAAAACGTATGCGTCCATACCGCGAATGGTTACGTGAAAATTCTGTGCGTCTGCAAGGTAGTCCAGAGCTGGAAGAATATTTATGTGATCAAGGCTTAAAAGGTGATGGCCTGAAAGCGGCACAGAAAATGTTCATGGTGACCTTTGAAGAGCGAGACCAGTTGCTGCGCCCGATTGCCGAAAGTGGTCAGGAAGCGGTAGGCTCAATGGGTGATGATACCCCAATGGCGGTATTGTCACGTCAGGTACGTCATGTATCGGATTATTTCCGCCAGCAGTTTGCACAGGTGACCAACCCCCCAATCGATCCGCTACGTGAGTCGATTGTGATGTCACTGGAAACCTGTTTTGGCCGTGAACAAAATGTATTTGAACAGGGTCCTGAACATGCTGATCGTCTGATCGTATCAAGTCCAGTACTATCCAATTCTAAAATGCATCAAATCCGTACCCTGGGTCGTGCCGGCTATGAAATTGCAGATATTGATCTGAACTATACTGAATCTGAAGGTTTGGAAGCAGCAATTGCGCGTATCTGTGAAGAATCTGCTCAAGCGATTCGTGATGGTAAAACCTTACTGGTACTTTCCGACAAGAAAATCCGTGAAGGCTACTTACCTGCCAATGCATTCATGGTGACCGGTGCTGTGCATCATCACCTGATCAAGACTGGTTTACGTACCGATGCGAATCTGATTATTGAAACCGGTTTTGCCCGTGATCCCCATCAGTTTGCAGTGCTACTTGGTTTTGGTGCAACTGCGATCTATCCATATCTGGCCTATGACGTGATCAATGATCTGGTCGCCAAAGGTGAGTTGTTGGGTGATCCGATTTATGCACAAAACAATTTCCGTAAAGGGATTGAAAAAGGTCTACTGAAAGTACTTTCGAAAATGGGTATTTCTACGGTTGCCTCTTACCGCGGCGGTCAGTTGTTTGAAGCAGTGGGCTTATCTAATGAAGTGGTGGATAAATGCTTCATCGGTGTGCCAAGTCGTATTCAGGGTGCCACTTTTGTCGATCTTGAAAATGATCAGAAACAGTTGGCGGATATTGCCTGGAAAAACCGTAAGCCAATTGATCAGGGCGGCTTGCTGAAATTTGTATTCGGCAAGGAATACCATGCCTTTAATCCGGACGTGATCAACTCGCTGCATAAAGCAGTGCGTTCGGGTAATTATGCGGACTTTAAAGAATATGCAGAACTGGTGAACAACCGTCCGATCGCAACGATCCGTGACTTATTTAAACTGAAAACAGACAACTCGATTCCAGTCGAACAAGTGGAATCTGTGGAAGAGATCCTACCTCGCTTTGACTCTGCGGGTATGTCTTTGGGTGCATTGTCACCTGAAGCACACGAAGCGATTGCGATTGCCATGAACACGATTGGCGGTCGTTCAAACTCGGGTGAGGGCGGTGAAGATCCAGCGCGTTACGGCACCATCCGTAACTCGAAAATCAAACAAATTGCATCGGGCCGTTTTGGGGTAACGCCTGCTTATTTAACATCAGCAGAAGTTCTCCAGATTAAAGTCGCGCAAGGTGCAAAACCAGGTGAAGGTGGTCAGTTGCCGGGTGGTAAAGTAAACGGTCTCATTGCCCGTTTACGTTACTCTGTGCCGGGCGTTACCCTGATTTCGCCACCTCCGCATCACGACATCTATTCAATTGAAGATTTATCACAGTTGATCTTTGATTTAAAACAGGTTAACCCACAGGCGATGGTGTCAGTCAAGCTGGTTTCTGAACCGGGTGTCGGTACGATTGCGGCAGGTGTAGCGAAAGCGTATGCCGATTTCATTACCATTTCTGGTTATGATGGCGGGACAGCGGCTTCTCCACTTTCTTCAATTCATCATGCAGGTTCACCATGGGAACTGGGTCTTTCTGAGGCACATCAGGCCCTTCGTGTGAATGACCTGCGTGGTAAAGTTCGCGTACAGACAGATGGCGGTCTGAAAACCGGTCTGGATGTCGTAAAAGCCGCAATTCTGGGTGCTGAAAGCTTTGGATTTGGTTCAACCCCAATGATCGCCTTGGGTTGTAAATACCTGCGTATCTGTCACTTGAATAACTGTGCAACCGGTGTAGCAACTCAGCAAGATCATTTACGTCAAGAGCATTATATTGGCGAGCCACAAATGTTGATCAACTTCTTCACCTTTATTGCTGAAGAAACCCGTGAATGGCTGGCAGCACTTGGTGTATCGAGTCTGAAAGACCTGATTGGCCGTACGGATCTGCTGGAAGTCTTGCCAGGTGAAACTGCAAAGCATGCACATCTTGATTTAAGTAAATTGCTTGAGTCACATCCTGCTGCAGAAGGTAAAGCACAGTACTGCGAAGTACAGGGCAATGCACCATTCGATAAAGGGATTCTGGCAGAGAAAATGGTGGATGAGATTCTGCCTGCGATTGAAGCGGGAACTGGCGGTGAGTATAGCTTTACGATCGGTAACTGTGACCGTTCGATTGGTGCCCGTCTGTCTGGTGAAATTGCGAAACGTTATGGCAACCTGAGCATGGAAGCCCATCCGGTGAAAGTTCACCTGAATGGTACTGCAGGCCAGTCGCTGGGTGTCTGGAATGCTGGTGGCTTGCATATCAGTTTGGAAGGCGATGCCAATGACTATGTCGGTAAAGGCATGGCAGGTGGTCGCATCTCGATCTTCCCGCCAAAAGGCTCGCCATTCCAGACGCAAAATACTGCGATTATTGGGAATACCTGTCTGTATGGTGCAACCGGAGGTAAATTATTTGCTGCCGGTACGGCAGGCGAACGTTTCGCAGTACGTAACTCGGGTGCATTTGCCGTAATTGAAGGTGCAGGCGATCACTGCTGTGAATATATGACCGGTGGTATTGTGACAGTGCTGGGTAAAGTTGGACATAACTTCGGTGCGGGTATGACTGGTGGTTTTGCTTATGTGCTTGATCTGGATAATGACTTCGTTGATTATTATAACCACGAGCTGATTGAGCTGAATCGTATTTCAACCGAAGCGATGGAAGAGCACAAAGCCTTCCTGGGTCGTATTCTCGATGAACATATTAAAGAAACGGGTAGTGCTTGGGCGTACAAGATCCGCCATGAGTTTGACTTCTACAGCCGCAAGTTCTGGTTGGTAAAACCAAAAGCAGCCAACTTGCAAACGCTGTTAAAAACAACTCAAGCTGATCCACAATAATTCCACTACTGCAGAAACATAGGCAGATGTAAGGCAACTGTGAACCCCTTACATCTCCCCACGGAGAGAGACATGGCAGAACGCCTGAATAATGACTTTCAATTCCTGGATGTCGCACGCCAAGATCCAGAGAAAAAAGAGATTGATGTCCGCAAAGCAGAATTTGTGGAAATTTATAAGCCTTATACCGCAGAAATTGCAGCCAACCAGACGCATCGCTGCCTAGGTTGTGGTAATCCGTATTGTGAGTGGAAATGTCCGGTACATAACTATATTCCCAACTGGTTGAAACTGGTGTCTGAAGGACGTCTGTTCCAGGCGGCTGAACTGTGTCACCAGACCAATACCTTGCCAGAAGTCTGTGGTCGTGTCTGTCCGCAAGACCGTCTGTGTGAAGGGGCGTGTACCCTCAACGACGGTTTCGGTGCAGTGACGATCGGGAATGCCGAAAAATATATCAACGACACTGCCTTTGCATTGGGCTGGCGTCCAGATATGTCCAATGTGAAATGGACAGACAAAAAAGTTGCGATCATTGGTGCAGGCCCTGCCGGACTTGGCTGTGCCGATATTTTGGTACGTGCAGGCGTAAAGCCGGTCGTGTTTGACAAGCGTCCGGAAATTGGTGGTCTTTTAACGTTTGGTATTCCAGAATTCAAAATGGAAAAAGACGTGATGAAACGCCGCCGTGAAATTTTCACGGGTATGGGGGTTGAATTCCGTCTGAACACTGAGATTGGTACAGATGTGACCATCGACCAGCTACTTTCTGATTATGATGCGGTATTCATGGGTATGGGCACCTATACTTATATGAAAGGTGGTTTTGCCGGTGAAGATCTGGATGGTGTGTATGATGCACTGGATTTCCTGATTGCGAATGTCAATCGTTGCCAAGGCTGGGAAAAAGATCCGTCTGAATACATCAGTGTTGAAGGCAAGAAAGTCATCGTTTTAGGCGGTGGTGATACAGCGATGGACTGTAACCGCACCTCAATTCGTCAAGGTGCTGAGTCGGTAGTTTGTGCTTACCGTCGTGATGAAGAAAACATGCCGGGTTCACGCCGTGAAGTGCAAAATGCGCGTGAAGAAGGGGTAAGTTTCCAGTTTAACCGTCAGCCAATCGAAGTTGTTGGTGAAAATGGTAAAGTGACCGGTGTGAAATTTATTACTACTCAGCTGGGTGAGCCGGACAGCCGCGGTCGCCGTAGTCCAGAGCCGATTCCGGGTTCAGAAGAAATTCTGCCGGCGGATGCAGTTCTACTTGCTTTTGGTTTCCGTACCAGCCCAGCAGACTGGTTCACCGATGTGGAAATCAATCTGGATGGTTCAGGTCGTGTCGTTGCCGCTGAGCAGCAACAACACAAATTCCAGACTTCGAATCCAAAAATCTTTGCTGGTGGTGATATGGTTCGTGGTTCTGATCTGGTGGTAACCGCAATCTGGGAAGGCCGTCAGGCAGCTGAAGGGATTCTGGATTATCTAGATATCTAACAGTTGAAAATTCACTGAAGTCATTCAAAAAACCCGCCACGGCGGGTTTTTTAATCTTTGATGAGTTTGAGCCCTAAAATGGAAAGCATTAAAAATATTATAAAAAGTAACAAAACTTCAGAAAATAGTGTTTAAAATCAAATTAATTATATAAATATCAATAAAGAATTGAGGACGAGACATCATGCGTGTATTAAAACAATCTCTCATAGCTTTGATGCTGGCCAGTACCTTGACCCTGAGTGGCTGTGGCTATAATACCTTGCAGGTCAAAGATGAAGCAGTAACGGCAGCTTGGTCGGAAGTCCAGAACCAGTATCAGCGCCGTGCCGATCTGGTACCTAATCTGGTCAATGTAGTCAAAGGCTATGCCTCGCATGAAGAGCAGGTTTTAACGGAAGTGACCCAAGCACGTGCCAATGTTGCCGGCCTGAAAGTAGATCGTGAAGTACTGGAAGATCCTGAACTGTTTCAGCGCTATCAGGAAGCACAGGCGCAGATGACCAGTGCCCTGTCGCGTCTTTTGGCTGTCACTGAAAATTATCCGGACCTGAAAGCCAACCAGCAGTTCCGTGATCTGCAGGTACAACTGGAAGGAACTGAAAACCGGATTGCTGTGGCACGTAACCGTTACATTACCACGGTTCAGGACTTTAACTCTTATGCACGTCAGTTCCCGCAAGTCATGACTGCCAAAGTGATCGGAATGGAGCCTAAACCGAACTTTAGCGCCGAGCAAAGTGCCCAGAAAGCTCCAACGGTTTCCTTTGAATAATAACTGACCTTTAAATAAGCGAGGAATCAGATGCCTGAGATGCTGCTGAAATACTGTGCCGGTTTGCTCCTCATATTGGGCATGGGGATAATAGCGCCTGTCTCAGCAGAAACAGCCACGGCTACGGATACTGAAGACGCGATCGTGGCCCGTGAAATTTTGCAGCCTAAAGCGGGTCAAAATGCTCCAGCTCAAAAAAGTGGAACTGAAACAGAAACTGCAGCAGCATCACAGCCACAAATTGCCAATGATATGGCTGAAGGGCAGCTTCAGCGCGACCTACCAAGTCTGAATGAACCGATCATTGACCAAGCCAATATACTCAGTGCCACTGAAAAACAGCAACTCAGTCAGCGTATTCTGAAACTCTATGAGGAAGGAAAAGGCCAGATTGGTGTAGTGATTGTGCCAACGACGGGCCAGGAAGATATTTTTGATTATTCCATGCGGGTGGCTGAGGCCTGGCAGCTTGGTTCGGCTAAACGGGATAATGGTTTGTTGATGACCATTGCTATCAATGATCGCCGTATTCAGATCTTGACCGGTTATGGTCTGGAAGGGGTGCTACCCGATATCGTGGCAGGCCGTATTATTCATGACACCATCACGCCGTATTTTAAGCAGGACCAGTATGCTCAAGGGATTGCTGCAGGTCTGACTGAAATTGAGCGGATTTTAAATCTGGATCCTGAAATTGCAGCACAGGCGGCGGATGAGCTGAAAGAGCGTCAGGAACAGGCTTATCAGGCACAAAAAGCCAGTAAAGCGACGTTGAGTAGTGTGCTGTTTATTATTGTCGCAGGTGTCGTGGGATCCATGATCTTCGGCAGAAAACTGAGCGCTGCGACTGCCGCAGTTGCAGGGACAGCTGCTGGTCTGGTCAATGGCATGGGGTTGCTTGCAAGTTTAATGATTGGTGCAGGTATATTCTTTTTATTGATTACCTCTATAGCCCAGCTGATATTACATGCCTTCTTGGCCGGTGGCGGCCGAGGCGGCGGTAGCGGTCGAGGTGGTTTTGGCGGCGGCGGCTTCGGCGGTGGCGGTGGTGGTTTTGGCGGGGGAGGAGCATCAGGCTCATGGTAACAACTACAGATACGACAGATATAGTCACGCAGCCCAAAATGGAAGAACATGCACAGCCGAGTTTTCAACGCTGGCTCAAGCATTTCTTTTATATGCCGGCCACCAAGCGCTTTTTCTCCAAACAGGATCAGCATGCGATTGCAGTGGCGGTGGAAGAAGCTGAGCATGGACATGTGGGGGAGATTCAGGTCGTGATCGAAGGCTGTCTACCTTCACGATCTGCTTATTATCAAGATACTTTATATCGGGCCCGACAGTTATTTGCTGAAATTGGGGTTTGGGATACTGAATATAATAGTGGGGTATTACTCTATTTGAATCTGTGCGAGCATAAAGTTGAAATTGTGATTGATCGAGGAATTAAAAATGCGACGACCCAGCAAGTCTGGGATGAAATCTGTCAAAACATCATTCAAAATCTGGCTCAACAGAGGTTTAAAGAAGGTGTCATTGAAGGTGTGAAGCAGATCGGAGAAGTATTGGATCAGTACTATGATCGGAAAATAGATGATTTGGAAAATGAATTAGGGAATAAACCGATTATTCTGGGGTGATTTTAGTCAACTAACTGACAGTTTTTGTCAGTTAGTTACACAAAATAAAACACAGTAGTTACAAAAATAAAAAAATTTTTTTAAAGTGCTGTTTTTTCTCTCAATTTTATTATAATAAAACTTGGCACACTTAGTGCTAAATATAAAATTAAGCTAAATGAGCTCTTTCTTTAGGCTTATAAATAAACAAAAACATTTGTGGAGAATGTTATGAATACAGTACAAAAGGGTTTTACCCTTATTGAATTAATGATTGTTGTAGCAATTATCGGTATTTTGGCTGCGATTGCGATTCCTCAGTATCAAAACTATATTGCTAAGTCGCAAGTTAGTCGTGTGATGTCGGAATTAGGTGGTATCAAAACGGCAGTAGAAAATTGTATTTTAGAAGGAAAGGCTGCTAATTGTGAATTAGGTGCAACAGCATCTAATTTACTTGGTACAGCTGTTACGAATGTTCCTGCTGGGGTAGCTGTAGATATTGATATTGCAAACAGTACAGCAACAATTACTGGTACATTTAGTGGAAGTGCAGCATCAATTTTACAAAAAGCCAATCAAAACCAATTGCGTTGGTCACGTAACGAAGCTGGTACATGGGGTTGTTCAACAAGCGTTTTAGAAAAATTCCGTCCAGCTGGTTGTTCTGCTGCGTTAAGTACAACACCACCTTCTGAAGATAAAAAATAATAAGTCATAATTTTGTACCTAAAAAAGAGCTTAATATAAGCTCTTTTTTAGGTGATTAAATCCTTTTACTGAGTTTTAATTTTAGTGAATATATTTAGAATAAAATCTATAATTATTATAATAATATCAGTTTCTATTTTATTGCTAATCTCACATTTTATATTAATTGATCGCTTAGTTTTTTGGCGTTTGATTTATCCATTACAATCTCATTTGGCAGTGTGGAATATTCATTGTAGTAGCAATGCACCAGTCTGGATGAAAGGTAGTTTAAAATATATTATAAAAAATCAAAAAAACTTATCTAATCAAATTGCCTATATAGATACTAAAAATCAAGTATATAGTTGTCAGAGTGGTTGGCAAGGTACAACCTTTTTTTCTAGCCCTTTAAATGAAAATACACGCTTTCGTTATGCAAGTTTAACTAAACTTTTGACGAGTGATGCTGTATTACAACAAGTAAATCAAGGTGAAATACATTTAGACACACCTTTTATTAGCTTATTTCCTGAATTAAAAAAAGAAAAATTTAAAGACTTACGTATACAAAAAATCAGCATTAAAAATTTATTGGAACATCGTTCAGGTTTTGATCGTATGCGTAGTGAAGATGTTGTATTTGCAATCAATAAAAAATCGTGGTGTCCCTATAGTCTAGAAGAGCTTGGAAAGTTAAAATTAGATTTTGAACCAGACCAACGCTATGCCTATGATAATCGTAATTATTGTTTATTAGGTGTTGTATTAGAGCGTATAGCAAAAAAAAATTATAGAGAGTATATTAATCAATATTATTCAATTAAAGAAAAAAATATAAAATTTGTAGATGGATATTATTATTCAGATGAAGTGAAATATGATTTTAGAAATAATAATTTCTGGATGGAGTCTGATGATAATAAATTTGATTTTAAAGCCTTATCTTCATCAGCAGGATTGTCTGGTAGTGCAAAACAGTTAGCAGTTTTAATTCGATCTATGCTGGAGTCTAAACCTTATAATATTTTATCTATCAATTTAGATACTTTGAATAATTGTATTATTCAGCAGTTTAAATCATGTAATGGTTATGCCATGTGGCAATATCGTGCTAGCTTAAATAAGCCAGTCATGTATTTTAGAAATGGTGGTCTACCTGCTGTAACTTCTTTAGCAATGGTCACAGCAAAGAAAGAGGTTGTTGTATGGATAGGTAATGGTGCTACTTTGTATAATGAGGATTATGATGAGAACTTATTAGAAAAATATTTTTATAAGGCTTTGAATGACTAAGAGATCTTATTTGTATGGTTGATACTATTAACTTAAGTAATTTATGATTTTAGAGTACAAAATATTATCTAATTTTTATTGAGTAGATCGGCAGAGTAAAACTTGAAGTGCGACATAAACCACCTAATTAATTTAAAGGGTTTATGGAGTATATAAAATTGTCATA